>JAVBYP010000235.1 GCA_030823965.1 Sideroxydans sp. | reverse complement strand
ATCATGAACTCACGCGCACGCATGACGCCGAAACGGGGACGCACCTCATCGCGGAATTTGGTCTGTATCTGGTAGAAGTTCAGCGGGAGTTGGCGATAGCTCTTCACTTCACGGCGTGCGATGTCGGTGATGACTTCCTCATGGGTAGGGCCGAAGCAGAACTGGTTGTCGTGGCGATCTTTGATCTTCAACATCTGTGGACCGAAGACTTCCCAGCGCCCTGTCTCTTGCCATAGTTCCGCCGGTTGTACGGCAGGCATCAACAGTTCGATGCCGCCGCTCTTGTTCATCTCTTCGCGCACGATATTCTCGACTTTGCGTAACACACGTAAGCCCAGTGGCATCCAGGTGTATAGGCCGCTAGCTAGTTTGCGGATATAGCCCGCACGCAACATCAGGCGGTGGCTGGGAAGTTCAGCTTCGGTAGGTGCTTCTTTGATGGTGGAGATGAAAAATTGTGAAACGCGCATGTTCAGGACTCTTCGAGCTGGTTTAGAGGGCGCGATTCTACTGTAAGGAGGCTCGTCCGTCTTTCCAGTGGGGGCGAAATGTGGAACAATCCGCCCCATTGAAAAACTGTATGGGGCGAAAAATGATAGACCGAGAAGGTTATCGCCCGAATGTCGGCATCATTCTGACTAACGCAAAGAATCAGGTATTTTGGGGCAAGCGCATCCGCCAGGATGCATGGCAATTCCCGCAGGGCGGCATCCAGCATGGCGAAACGCCAGAGCAAGCGATGTATCGCGAGTTGCATGAGGAAGTCGGCTTATTGTCTGAACATGTCCAGATACTTGGACGTACCCGTGATTGGATGCGTTACGATGTGCCGCAAAGTTGGGGTAAGAAAGAGTCGCGCTCGCATTACAAAGGACAGAAGCAGATATGGTTCTTGTTGCGATTGGTCGGACGCGACACGGATGTCTGCTTGCGTGCTTGTGAACATCCCGAGTTCGATGCTTGGCGTTGGAACGAATATTGGGTGGAATTAGACTCTGTCATCGAGTTCAAGCGTGATGTATATCGTTTGGCACTGAACGAATTGGTGCGTTATCTACCGGCAATAAGGAATACAGCACCACAGATTCAAAATCACCCTCAAGGGTGAAAATCCATTAAATCAACAGGAGGAAACATGCCAACTCAGTTCAAAGCCCTTCAATCCGCCCCTTTGAAGACAGGCTCTTCATTCGTGCGCCCAGTCCAGAATCTGCCAGAGCGCGTCAAGCTGGGTAGCCCCGCCACTGATGTGATGACCGATCTGACCAAGATCTCTGTCGTCAGCGTGCGCGCCAAGACTTCGATGGATCGCGCTAACGCAAAGATGATCAAGTACGGTGTGCGTATGCTGTTGGTGTTGGATGATAACGAGCAGATCGCAGGCTTGATCACTGCAAGCGATATCTTGGGTGAGAAGCCTATGCGTTTCCTACAAAACATGGGCGGTACGCATGCCGACATCATGGTGCGTGACATCATGACGACTCAGCGCGAATTGGAAGTGTTGAACATCCAAGACGTGAAAGGCGCGACCGTGGGCGATATTGTGGCTAGCTTGAAACAAGCCAATCGCCAGCACTCTTTGGTGGCATCTGAGGTCGATGGTCGCCAATCTGTGTGTGGTCTGTTCTCTATTACACAGATCGCTCGTCAATTGGGTGCGCAGGTGCAGAGCTTCGAGCTGGCTCGTACGCTAGACGAGATCGAAGCGGCCATAGCACGCGGCTGATCCATCGCAAGCAGATAAGGGCGAATGCACGCTTGACGTCCATTCGCTCTTTTCATTCAGTCATTCAAAGGATAGCTAATGCATAAAGTTCGCTCGCTGATCGTGATTTCCCTACTCTCGCTTGGTGTTGCGGGTTGCGCCAATATCTTGGGATCTGCTGCAGATTCAGGAAATGAATTGCGTATTCGTGAAGATGCCAAGCCTGGTCCAAATGCTCGGCCGGAGAAATATCAGATCACGGTGCGCCTGGCGGGTTATGCAGATGTGCGTCAGGTCGATAGCCCACGTCGTGTAGGTACTTCTAACGCGCGTATCACGGGGCTGACGGGTAAAGACATCATGTCTGATAGGGATGCGACCGAGGTGGTAGCAGAATCGATGAAGAAACGTCTGGGGGATGCGGGTCTGCAAGTATTAGCTGGTGATGCGACCAACGCGCAGTTCCAACTGGGTGGCACGGTGAAGGAGCTCAGCATAGATATCAAAGGTCGCGACTTTGTGAATATCGCCATCGAATCCACGTTGACTGAGGTGGCTAGCGGAAAAGTCATTTGGTCTGGATTGGTCGTAGAACGTGCAGAACGTTATGCGGGCACTTCTGGCAATGGGAAAAAAGATGTCGCTGATTTCTTGAGATGGAAGCTGGGCGTGGTTTCAACAAAGACCACGGAATCCATCATGTCGGTGCTGATGGCGACTCGTCCTGAGATGTTCAATATGGTCGTAGGTATCAAGCCTGTACAAGGGGTGACGGTCTATTCCAACTCGGCAGGGAGTGCTGCTTCTGCGGTCATGCCCGCCGCCGCTCCGACTGAAGTCGTAAGTACTAATGGCACGTTGGCAATCAGTTCCAGTCCGTCACGTGCCAAAGTGTATGTAGATGGCGTCTACTTTGGATTGACTCCATTGCGCGCAGAGTACAGCGTGGGAATACATGAAGTAAGCGTCAAATTAGATGGTTATAAGTCAGCGAATGAGAAAGTCTCGATTCGTAAGGGTGACAATACAGAGATGGATATCAAGCTTCAGCATTGATGCGGAGGATGGAATGAAAAAGCCTCGCAGCGATGCGAGGCTTTTTCTTATGGAGCAATTGGATCAGTGTTTGCCTGTACTGCCGAAGCCGCCTGCTCCACGGTGGCTGATAGGGAATTCATCCACTAGATTGAACTGGACTTGCGCAACAGGCACGATCACCAGTTGGGCGATGCGTTCCATCGGCATCAGTGCGAAGGGATGATGTCCACGATTCCAGATGGAGATGAATATCTGTCCTTGGTAATCGGAGTCGATGAGGCCGACCAGATTACCCAGCACGATACCGTGTTTATGGCCCAGACCTGAACGAGGCAGGATCATCGCGGCGTAGTGAGGGTCATTTAGGTGTAGTGCGATACCGCTGGGTATGAGTTCGCATTGACCTGGCTGTATCGTCATGCTGGTCTCGATGCATGCGCGCAGGTCGATACCGGCAGAGCCTGGTGTGGCGTAAGACGGTGGATTCTCATGCAGGCGTGGGTCAAGTACTTTCACATCCACTTTTTTCATTGGGCATTTCCTTTCAGGTAGAGCGAGGTGGCGTGGCGCAACAGTGCGTGTGCCAAGGTCAGTTTATCGGCGCGAGGCAGTTCATGTTCACCCGCATCGTCGAACAACACCAATTCGTTCTCATCACTGCCGATAGCGTTCTGCGCCAAGTTGGCGGCCAACAGTGGGAGATTCTTCTTCTTGCGTTTCTCGTTCGCATGTTCGCGTAGTTTCTCGCTCTCTGCGGCAAAGCCCACGCAGAACGGGGGGCTGGGCAGGTTGGCGACGTAGGCGAGGATGTCTGGATTGGGGGTGAGCTCCAAGGTCAGTGTGGCATCGCTCTTTTTGATCTTGTGTTCATTGGGGCGTGCTACGCGATAGTCGGCCACCGCTGCTACGGCGATGAAGATATCTGCAGTGGCGACATGTTGTTTTACCGCATCGAACATCTCGCTCGCGCTGGTGACATCTATCCTTTGTGTACCGTTCGGCTTGGTGAGTGCAGTCGGTCCTGAAACAAGGGTGACCTCGGCGCCCATCTCGGCAGCGGCTTGCGCGATGGCATAGCCCATCTTGCCGCTGCTACGGTTGGTGATGCCACGTACTGCATCGATCGCTTCGTAAGTCGGCCCCGCCGTGATGAGCACCTTGCGTCCTTTGAGTTCTTGGGTGCTGAAAATGGCAACGATGTCCTGCGCCAGTGCTTCGGCTTCTAGCATGCGTCCCATCCCCTCTTCGCCGCACGCTTGTAGGCCGTTGGCGGGGCCAAGCAGCGTGACACCATCGGCCAATAGGCGCTGCACATTGCGCTGTGTCGAAGTATTGCTCCACATCTGCTTATTCATGGCAGGTGCGACGATCAGCGGGCAATCGCGTGCGAGGCATAAGGTGGAGAGCAAGTCGTCCGCTAGGCCATGCGCCAACTTGGCGATGAAATCGGCGGTGGCGGGGGCGATGACGATGGCATCGGCGACGCGGCTGGAATGGATGTGTGCCATACCCTTGTCGTTCTGCCATTGGTCGATGAGTACGGGGTTGCCGGTGAGGGCTTGCAGGGTGGCGGGCGTGATGAAGTGCGTCGCCGCTTCGGTCATCACGACTTGTACCGAGATGCCCTGCTTCATCAATAGGCGCGCCAATTCCGCTGCCTTGTAGGCTGCGATGCCGCCAGTGATGCCGAGCACGATACGTTTGGTCAGGGCTGGTTCCATAGTGGGGCGCATCTTAGCAAGAAAGAGCTGCATATGGCGAAGGCGCTCGTGCCACCTGAGATGCGAGTTGCGCTATGGGCATATAGGCCATTGGTCGTATTGACCTGGATGATGTGGCTGGTTAGGGTGCGACTTGAAGTTGATTGATCAACAACAAAGCAGGATGGTGAGGTGGGTATGAGCATCATTGACTGGCCAGTTGGTGAGCGTCCGCGCGAGAAATTGTTGGAGCGTGGGGCTTCGGCGCTGTCTGACGCTGAGTTGCTGGCGATCTTCTTGCGTACTGGCGTGGTTGGTAAGAGCGCAGTGGATCTGGCGCGTGAGTTGCTGTCTCGTTTTGGCAGTCTGACGCAGATGTTTGTGGCGAGCGAGAGGGAGTTCTGTGAAATCCATGGCATGGGGCAGGCTAAGTTCGTGCAGCTTCAGGCGGTATTGGAGATGTCGCGCCGAGCTTTGCAGGAAGAGGTGAGGAGTGGCGACGCTTTGAATTCACCGCGTGCGGTAAAGGAATATCTTCAACTATTATTAAGGGGGCGCCAACAAGAAGTGTTCGCCGCCCTCTTTTTGGATGCGCAGCACAGGGTGATAGCCTCAGAAGAGTTGTTCCATGGTACGTTGACGCAGACCAGCGTCTATCCTCGTGAAGTGGTGAAGCGGGCTTTGCACCACAATGCGGCGGCGGTGATTTTCGCGCACAACCATCCATCGGGTGTCGCCGAACCTAGCCAATCAGACCAGTTATTGACCGATGCTCTAAAGCAGGCACTTGCTTTAGTAGATGTGCGGGTGCTGGATCATTTCATCGTGGCAGGCGTGGGTTGCCTGTCATTCGCAGAGAAAGGCTTGTTGTAGTCCCAAGTTCTCCGAATTCCTCGCTTCCTAAGATGTGATTTCACCTCTCTACGTAATTTCCCTTTGACAGGCTAGGTCGTTCTATGGATAATCGCGCGCTCTTTTTGGAGGGGTGGCCGAGTGGTTAAAGGCATCAGACTGTAAATCTGACCTCTTAGAGTACGAAGGTTCGAATCCTTCCCCCTCCACCAGAATTATTTAGCAGTTTGCTGTTGTATCTAGAGTGTTTTTGCGCTCTTTATTAAAGTGGGCTGGTGCAGGTAGTTGTGCGGGTGTAGCTCAATGGTAGAGCTGAAGCCTTCCAAGCTTATGACGAGGGTTCGATTCCCTTCACCCGCTCCATAAGTTAGGCCCATGTGGCTCAGTGGTAGAGCACTCCCTTGGTAAGGGAGAGGTCGCGAGTCCGATTCTCGCCATGGGCACCAAGTTATATTGTTTTTTAGAGGTTCTTTCGTTAATTCGGGTTGATGGAGATAAATCATGGCAAAGAGCAAATTTGAACGTAGCAAACCCCACGTGAACGTTGGCACGATCGGCCACGTCGACCACGGCAAGACCACATTGACAGCGGCGATCACCATGGTGTTGTCGAAGA
>JAVBYP010000169.1 GCA_030823965.1 Sideroxydans sp. | reverse complement strand
ATCCGAGAAGACATCGCCAGCGTATTTGACCGAGATCCCGCCGCACGCAGCACCTTTGAGGTGTTGACCTGCTATCCGGGGTTGCACGCGCGTGTCTTCCATCGCATGTCGAACACCTTTTGGCATATGGGTTTGAAATGGTTGGGGCGTTTCACTTCGCACATCGCTCGTGCGTTGACGGGTATCGAGATCCATCCCGGAGCGACCATCGGACGCCGTTTCTTCATCGACCACGGTATGGGTGTCGTCATCGGCGAGACAGCGGAGATTGGTGATGATGTGACGCTGTATCACGGTGTGACCTTAGGCGGTACGTCGTGGAAGGAAGGTAAGCGCCATCCGACCTTGGGTAATGGTGTGGTGGTGGGTGCGGGCGCAAAGATACTGGGGCCTATCCATATCGGTGACGGTGCGAAGATCGGTTCCAACGCGGTGGTGGTTAAGGATGTACCAGCAGGGGCGACGGCGGCAGGTATCCCTGCACGCATTCTGGACGAAGAGAAGAAGGTCTCGCACGGATTCAACGCCTATGGCATCGGCAACGACCATAACGACCCCGTGAACAAGGCATTGCATGGCCTTATCGGGCACAGTGTCACTGTCGATCAACGTATTGATTTCATTCTGCAACAGCTAGAAAAGATGGGGGTCAGGGTGGAGGAGGAGCGTGCCACCGCCGATAAGTTCGACCCGAACCATCTAAATAAGATTGTTGATTAAATTCGTAGGGTATTCTAATATTCCAACTAGCGCGAGTTCGGATGCCTCGAATCTAGGCCGACCTGACCGCACCATCCGTATAAACAATGTAAGGGGAAGAATATGCGCCTGACTACCAAAGGACGTTTCGCAGTGACCGCGATGGTCGACCTGACTCAGCGTGGGGGTAAAGGCCCTGTCACGTTGGCAGCTATCAGTGAGCGTCAAAAGATCTCGCTCTCGTATCTGGAGCAGTTGTTCTCCAAGCTACGTAAGAACAATGTCGTCGCCAGTGTGCGCGGCCCAGGCGGTGGATATTGTCTGGCACGTCCGGCTAACAAGATCAGCATCGCCGACATCGTCATCGCGGTGGATGAACCTTTAGATGCCACAAATTGCGATCGCATGGGAAATTGTAAAGACGGCGAACCTTGTTCGACGCATGATCTGTGGTTCGGTCTGAGCGAAAAGATCCATGAATACTTGCAGCAGGTGAGCTTGCAACAAGTGGCTGATGGCAACGCAAAGCAGGCTAGATCAGATACTGCACCCATCATAATGAATAAATCTATCCAGAAGATGTCGGCTATCGCCTGATAGAAACGAAGGAACAGAGATGACGCTGCATTTACCTATCTATATGGATTACTCGGCGACCACGCCGGTGGACCCGCGCGTGGCTGAGGTGATGATCCCTTATCTGACCGAGAAGTTCGGCAATCCGGCATCGCGTTCGCATTCCTTTGGTTGGACGGCGGATGAGGCGGTGGAGCGTGCGCGTGAGCAGGTGGCCGCGTTAGTGAATGCAGATCCGAAAGAGATCGTGTGGACATCAGGTGCGACCGAGTCGAACAACTTGGCTTTGAAAGGTGCAGCGAATTTCTACGCCGAGAAGGGCAAGCATATCGTCACGGTGAAGACCGAGCACAAAGCCATCTTGGATACGGTGCGTGAGTTGGAGCGTCAAGGTTTCTCTGCGACTTATCTTGATCCTGAGCCGAACGGTTTGGTCGATCTGAAAAAACTTGAAGCGGCATTGCGTCCTGATACGGTCATCGTATCGGTGATGTTGGTGAACAACGAGATCGGCGTCATCCAAGATATCGCCGCCATCGGCGAGATGTGTCGTGCACGCGGCATCCTGTTCCATGTGGATGCGGCACAAGCGACTGGCAAGGTCGTCATCGATCTGCAAAAGCTCAAGGTCGATCTGATGTCTTTCTCAGCACACAAGACTTACGGCCCCAAAGGGATCGGTGCACTGTATGTGCGACGCAAGCCGCGTGTGCGTCTGGAAGCGCAGATGCATGGCGGTGGTCATGAGCGTGGTTTCCGTTCTGGCACATTGGCTACACACCAGATCGTTGGCATGGGCGAGGCTTTCCGTCTGGCGAAAGAAGAGATGGCGACCGAGAACGAGCGCATCCGCATGTTGCGTGACCGCTTGTGGGCTGGGCTGTCGAGCATGGAAGAGGTCTATCTGAACGGAGATCTAGATAGTCGCGTTCCGCACAATCTGAACGTGAGCTTCAACTTCGTGGAAGGTGAGTCGCTCATCATGGCGGTGAAAGACATCGCGGTATCCAGCGGTTCTGCATGTACATCAGCGAGCTTGGAGCCATCGTACGTGTTGCGCGCTTTGGGGCGTAACGACGAGTTGGCACATAGCTCTATCCGTTTCACGGTAGGTCGTTTCACTACTGTGGAGGAAGTGGATTACACCATCAAGTTGCTACACGATAAGATTGGCAAATTGCGCGAACTCTCACCCTTGTGGGAGATGCACCAGGACGGTATCGATCTGAACACCGTTCAATGGGCTGCGCATTAATAGCGTAGGAGGACAAAATGGCATACAGCGAAAAATTACTAGATCACTACGAGAATCCCCGTAACGTGGGCTCGATGGATAAGAGCGATTCCTTTGTGGGGACAGGCATGGTCGGTGCACCAGCTTGTGGCGACGTGATGAAGTTGCAGATCAAAGTCGGCAAAGACGGCATCATCGAAGATGCGAAATTCAAGACCTATGGTTGCGGTTCGGCTATCGCATCAAGTTCCTTGGTGACCGAATGGGTCAAGGGCAAGACTGTCGATCAGGCGTTGGCGATCAAGAACACACACATCGCGGAAGAGTTGGCATTGCCACCCGTGAAGATCCACTGCTCGATCTTGGCGGAAGACGCGATCAAGGCGGCTGTGGCTGATTACAAATCCAAACACGGCGCCAACGTTGAAACGGCTGCCTGCACCGGAAACAAATAGGAGCGGAACATGAGCATCACGTTGACGGAGAACGCTGCCAAGCATGTGCAGAATTTCTTGGTGAAACGCGGCAAAGGTGTCGGTCTGCGCTTGGGCGTGCGCACCAGCGGTTGCTCAGGGATGGCTTACAAATTGGAGTTCGCGGATGCGGTGGATGGTGACGATCTGCAATTCAACAGCCACGGCGTGACGGTGTTGGTCGATCCACAGAGTTTGCCCTACATCGACGGCATGGAGCTGGATTACACCCGCGAAGGGCTGAATGAAGGTTTCAAGTTCAACAATCCAAACGTGAAGGATGCGTGTGGATGTGGAGAGAGCTTCAAGGTCTGATGGGTTTTTCCATATGAAGTCTCTCGATTTCCAGCAGGACTTCTTCCGGTTGTTCGAGATCCCGCCACGTTTTGCCATCGATAACGCCGCACTCGATCAGCGTTACCGTGACTTGCAGTCGCAAGTCCACCCCGACAAGTTCTCACATCTTTCCGAATCTGAGCAGCGCCTCTCCATGCAGTGGTCAACACGCATCAACGAGGGATATCAGACTTTGCGCAGCCCGTTGGCGCGTGGGCGTTACCTGCTTTCCTTGCAAGGTGTGGACACGCAAGAAGAGACGAATACAGCGATGCCACTGGATTTCTTGATGCAGCAGATGGAGTGGCGCGAAGCGTTGCAGGATGCAATAGAAGCCAAGGATATGGATGCACTTGATGTGTTGAGTGACAACAATCGAAAAGAGACGGCGATGTTGCAACAGCAATTGGGGGCGCAACTCGATGAGTCACATGATCATCTCGCGGCCGCAGGCTCTGTGCGAAAATTGCGTTTCCTAGAAAAACTCGCGGAAGAGATCTCTTCCGCTTACGACGAATTAGATCCCTGATATGGCACTGCTACAGATATCCGAACCTGGCTTGAGCGCCGCACCCCACCAACATCGTTTGGCGGTGGGCATCGACTTGGGGACGACCAACTCATTGGTGGCGACGGTGCGTAATGGCATCAGCGTCGTGCTGAATGACGAGGCGGGTTCTGCGTTGTTACCCTCGGTGGTGCGTTATTTTGAAGACGGCGGTGTGCAAGTCGGCATCACTGCGCAAGCCCAGCAAAGCGTAGACCCGCAGAACACCATCGTATCGGTCAAGCGTTTCATGGGGCGCGGCCTGAAAGATGTGGGTGAGGTCATCGACCTGCCCTATCGTTTTGTGGATTCGCCTGGCATGGTGCAGTTGCGTACGGTGGCTGGGATAAAAAGTCCGGTCGAGGTGTCTGCTGAGATATTGAATGTCTTGCGCGATCGTGCGGAACGTTCGCTAGGTGGAGAGTTGGTCGGCGCAGTCATCACCGTTCCAGCTTATTTCGATGATGCACAACGACAAGCCACGAAAGATGCAGCCAAACTAGCCGGATTGAACGTGCTGCGTCTGCTTAACGAACCCACTGCCGCTGCCATCGCCTATGGTTTGGATAATGCCTCTGAAGGCGTATATGCCGTGTATGACTTGGGTGGCGGTACTTTCGATGTCTCCATCCTGCGTCTTTCCAAAGGCGTGTTCGAAGTGTTGGCGACCAATGGTGACTCTGCCTTGGGCGGGGACGATTTCGACCAGCGCATCTATTGCTGGATCTTAGAGAAGGCGGGGCTGTCGCAACTGGATGCAAAGGATACGCGCCTGCTGCTGACCCATTCCCGCGCCGCCAAAGAACAACTGACAGACCATGTGCAAACGCAGATAACGGCTGTCTTGAGTGGTGGTGAGTTGGTCGATGTCACGCTCACGCGTGATGATTTCTATGCGATGACGCAGAACCTGCTGGCCCGTACCCTGCAACCGACACGCAAAGCCTTGCGTGATGCGAAGCTGAGTGTGGAAGAGGTAAAAGGCGTGGTGATGGTGGGCGGGTCGACACGCATGCCGCAGGTGCAACGTGCCGTAGCAGAACTGTTCAAGCAGACCCCCCTTACCAATCTTGATCCAGACAAGGTGGTGGCACTGGGTGCTGCGATCCAAGCTAACGTACTGGCCGGTAATCGGAGTGCAGATGACTGGTTGTTGCTGGATGTGATCCCACTTTCGCTCGGTATCGAGACGATGGGCGGTCTTTCCGAAAAAGTCATTCCGCGTAACAGCACCATCCCCAGTGCGCGTGCGCAAGAGTTCACCACATTCAAGGATGGTCAGACTGCGATGAGCATCCATGTGGTACAGGGCGAGCGCGAATTGGTGAGTGATTGCCGCTCCTTGGCGAAGTTCGAGTTGCGCGGTATCCCTGCGATGGTGGCGGGCAGTGCGCGTATCCGTGTCACCTTCCAAGTGGATGCGGACGGTCTGTTGAGCGTGACTGCACGCGAGATGAACAGCGGTGTGGAGTCCTCGGTCACGGTGAAACCCTCCTACGGTTTGAGCGAAGGCGAGATCACCCGCATGTTGCAAGACGGCAATCAACACGCGCGCGATGACATGCAAGCGCGTGCCTTGCGTGAACTACAGACTGAGGCGGCACAATTGCTGGAAGCCGTGGATAACGCATTGCAATTGGATGGAGAAGCATTGTTGGATGCGGAATCGCAATTGCGCATCCGTAACAGTATGGAAGCTTTGCGCGGTGTCGTGAGTGGAAGTGATAACTCGGCCATCAAACGTGCTGTCGAAGCCTTGAATCAAGCGACCGTCATCTTTGCGCAAGCACGCATGGATCGTAGCGTATCCACAGCGCTGAAGGGCCATAACTTATCGGAATTGGAAGGGTAGATCGTCATGACACAAATCATCATCTTGCCGCATGAGGAGCTATGCCCGAAGGGGGCGCTGATCGAAGCGACACCTGGTACCTCGATCTGCGATGCTTTGCTGGAACACAACATCGACATCGAACATGCTTGTGAGAAGTCTTGCGCTTGTACGACCTGTCACGTCATCGTGCGCGAAGGTTTCCGTAGCTTGGAAGAAGCGAC
>JAVBYP010000285.1 GCA_030823965.1 Sideroxydans sp. | reverse complement strand
TGAAGAGGCTTACCTGAATATCGAGGGGCGTATCGGACCTTTGCGTAGTGAAGGTGCTGAGTCACAACAACGCCAACACCAGATCCAGATGCAGATACTCAAGCTGACTCAGGCGAATGAACGGAGTGCCGAGCGCGATGCGCAGATCGTTCAAGAGTTGGAAGAGATGGCTGAACGTGCCAACAGCGAACAACGCCAGTTGCAAGAAGTGGCAGAGCAGATGGCTATTCAGCGTGAAAGATCATCCGTGCAACTGCTGGAATGCGACCAAGCAAGACAGCAAGCCAGTGCATTGGATCTGGCCTTGCGCGATGTGCGCGACCGTGCACAACGAGCACAGCATGAATTGCAAGAAGCGCGCTTCTTTGCCAAGACCTGCGTCGATAAATTGAGTGACATCGAACAGAACATGCAGCACAACAGCATGACCTTGGGGCAATTGGAAGAGTCTTTGATACAGAATCAGAGCGAACAAGCGAACCTGAGTGACGGTGATGCGCAGCAGTTGTTGCAGGGAGCATTGCAGCAACGCCAAGTGCACGAGCAAGCGTTGGCCGAGGCACGCAATGTGCTGGAACATGCGACGGTGAGTTTGAATGCGATGGAACAAGAGCGCCTCTCTTGTGAGCAGAAACTGAATCCGCTACGTGAGAAGGTGAATGAGATCACGCTCAAGGAGCAAGAGGCGAGACTGCAATACGAACAATGGGCTGAGCAACTGGTGGGAATCGATGAGGAGCCATTGCTCCCGTTGATCGAAGGCGCCAAGGCGGGCGGCTTGCAAAGCGAGTTGACGCGCTTGAGTAACGAGATATCCGCTTTGGGGGCGGTGAATCTGGCCGCGCTAGAAGAGTTGCAGACCGCGCAAGAACGTAAGTCCTATCTGGATGCCCAGGCGAAAGATTTGAACGAGGCCATCGAGACCTTGGAAGACGCTATCCGTCGCATCGATAAAGAATCGCGCGACCTGTTGATGGCTACCTACGAAGAAGTGAATCGCCACTTGGGCGAGTTGTTCCCGATCTTGTTTGGTGGAGGCGAGGCGCGCTTGGTGTTGACGGGTGAAGAGATCCTCGATAGCGGCGTGCAGGTGATGGCACATCCGCCAGGCAAGAAGAATGCCTCTATCCATCTGCTGTCGGGTGGTGAGAAGGCGCTGACCGCTATCGCTTTGGTATTTTCATTGTTCCAGCTCAACCCTGCGCCATTCTGCGTGCTGGATGAAGTTGATGCCCCATTGGACGACACCAATACGGAACGCCTATGCAAGCTGATCCAGAAGATGTCCGACAAGACCCAGTTCGTCTACATCAGTCATAACAAGATCACGATGGAGATGGCGCAACAGCTGATCGGTGTGACCATGCAGGAGCGCGGCGTCTCCAAGGTGGTGTCGGTGGATATCGAAGAGGCGTTACGCCTCAGCGTGGATGGTGCGAGTAAGGCAGCGGTTCCCGCTTAGTTGCAGTTGTCGCTAGCTGCTTTGCGAGCCTCGCTCAGACGCTGTTCACGGGCAGCATCGTCTAGGTAAGTCTTCTCGCCATTGGCATCGTAGGTCACGATGCGCGTCCCTTCTTCTAACATCCGCAAATTATGTTGAGCAGCTGTGCAATTGCGCTTCTTCTCTTCGGCTTGAGCTTCTTGTTGAGCTTTCTTTTCGTTAGCTTCCGTCTTTTCCTGTTTGGATTTCTTTAGCTCTGCTTCGCGTTCGACATAGCTCTTGGAGGAATAAGTGGCTGGAGCGGCAGCTTGTCCCGTTCCAGCGACGTTGGGGACGCTCTGTGTCTTGACGTTTTGTGGTGGGGTATCGGAGTAGTGCACATTACCTTGAGCATCCACCCATTTATTGAGTCCCGCATGGGCATTCAGGCTGAAGAGTGCAGCGACGGTGAAGATGAAGATGGCTCTCATGCGATATCCCTCGAAAAATTTAGCCAGAAATTACCTATTATTTTGACTCGCGTCAATTTATCATTGCGCTTGGTCTGAAAACGCTGGCGTGCTCGTGGTCAATAATAAGATCGGCGAAAAGGATCGAATAGATTGAGGGGGAGAAATGACACAAAAGAAAGCACCGCCGAATACGCAGCAAGAGTTCTTGAATGTCGAAAGCAATCAAGATCTAGTGCTAAAACTATTCCGTTCATATTATCGATCACATCAAAATACGGGGAAGTTGTTCGATGATTTTCCCGACTTCTTCTTAGTCAAACCGATCGTTCTGAAAGATACGGATCTTGCGGTACGGGCCTCGGATAAATTGATCATTGAGGACTGCGTGCACAGGGCGCAGGAGCGGAAAGGCCATGTTGGGGTGAGTAAATGGCGCAATCCAAAACTTAATTATTATTGGCTTGAACTGTCAGCTTTTCCCTATGTGCTGGGTGATGATGTCACACAGAACAACCAAGGCGAGTTCTTCTATGTGCTCAGCCAGTTCATCGAGCACACCAAGAAGAATCCCAAGATGTACGGCGACCTGACTGCTGAGATCGACTCAGATAAGGATCTGGCATTGATGTTGGCGGAGATCAATAAACGCGGCTCGAAGTTGCAAAGTATGCTGCCCCATTATTCTCATGACATGCTGGTGAAGTACAACCCGAACTGGCCCATTGGCGAGGTCAACAAGCTACTTCAGACGCTAAAAGCCACGGATCAGAGTTGGTGTGAGGTGTTTTTCGAGCACATCATCTACGTGATGAGTAAGAAGCAGTAGTCAGGTGTGAAACGCATACTCGGGCGCGCCGAAAAGTTTTGATATAATGCGCGCTTTGCAGAGGAACATTCCATGCGTATCACTCAAAAAGCCCTCACTTTCGACGATGTGCTCCTACTGCCAGCACATTCCAATATCCTGCCGCGCGATGTCAGCCTGCGCACGCAACTTACCCGCAACATCCACCTGAACATCCCCTTGCTGTCCGCAGCGATGGACACGGTCACCGAGGCGCGTCTTGCAATCGCGTTGGCGCAAGAAGGCGGAATCGGCATCATCCATAAGAATATGACCTCGAAGGAGCAGGCGGCTCAAGTCTCCAAAGTGAAGCGCTTCGAGAGCGGTGTCGTGAAAGATCCCATCACCATCGCACCGAACATGACTGTTCGTGACGTGCTCAATCTGACCCGTCAACATAAGATTTCTGGCCTACCTGTGGTCCAAGGCAAGCAGGTGGTTGGTATCGTCACCAACCGTGACTTGCGTTTTGAAAGCAACCTCGATCAATCCATCACCAACATCATGACGCCACGTGAGCGCTTGATCACGGTCAAGGAAAACGCGAACCGTGACGAGGCGCGTAACTTGATGCACAAGCATCGCATCGAGCGTGTATTGGTGGTGAACGATGCATTCGAGCTATGCGGTTTGATCACAGTCAAAGACATCCTGAAATCCAGCGAACATCCATTGGCTTGCAAAGATAGCTTAGGTCGCTTGCGCGCAGGCGCTGCCGTTGGTGTGGGTGATGGCACTGAAGAACGTGTCGAATTGCTAGTAGAAGCAGGTGTCGATGTCTTGGTGGTGGATACCGCACACGGCCATTCACAAGGCGTGTTGAGTCGCGTGCAATGGGTCAAGAAGAACTTCCCGCAAGTCGAAGTCATTGGCGGCAATATCGCCACAGGTTCTGCTGCACGTGCGCTGGTCGATCATGGAGCCGATGGTGTCAAGGTCGGTATCGGCCCAGGTTCGATCTGTACGACTCGTATGGTCGCAGGTGTAGGTGTTCCACAGATTACCGCTATCCAATTGGTGGCGGATGAGCTGGCAGGTACTGGCGTTCCGCTGATCGCAGATGGTGGCGTACGTTTCTCTGGTGATATCGCCAAAGCTATCGCGGCAGGTGCACATGCAGTGATGCTGGGTGGTTTGTTCGCAGGCACAGAAGAAGCACCAGGCGAGATCGAGTTGTACCAAGGTCGTTCTTACAAGTCTTACCGTGGTATGGGCAGCTTGGGGGCGATGCAGCAAGGTTCCAAGGATCGTTATTTTCAAGACACAGAAGGCAACAACGACAAGTTGGTGCCTGAAGGTGTGGAAGGTCGCGTCCCTTACAAGGGCAGTGCGTTGGCTGTGGTGCATCAACTATTGGGCGGTCTGCGTTCTAGCATGGGCTACCTTGGATGCCCAGACATCGCGACGATCCATGCTAAAGCGGAATTCGTCGAGATCACCTCCGCAGGTATCCGTGAATCGCACGTGCATGACGTGCAGATCACCAAAGAAGCACCGAACTATCACATCGACTAATCCAACCAAGACGGGGCGCGTAAGCGCCCCTGTTCATTCCTATGTCACATAAAAAAATCCTCGTACTCGATTTCGGTTCTCAATACACACAACTCATCGCTCGCCGCGTGCGTGAGACGCATGTCTATTGCGAATTGCATCCTTGGGACATGAGCGAGGCAGATATCCGCGCCTTTGACCCAACGGGGATCATCCTCTCGGGTGGACCGAATTCTGTGTATGAAGATGAGACGCCTAAAGCGCCGCAAGTCGTATTTGAATTGGGTGTTCCCGTGTTCGGCATCTGCTACGGTATGCAGACCATGGCGGCGCAACTGGGCGGTAAAGTCGAAAGTGGCAAGGTGCGCGAGTTCGGTTATGCAGAGATTCGTGCGCAAGGTCATTCCAAGCTGTTCGATGGCATCCAAGACAAGACCAATGCTCAAGGACACGGCTTGCTCGATGTATGGATGAGTCACGGTGACAAGGTGACAGCATTGCCAGCAGGCTTCACGGCTATCGCATCCAATGCGGCGACACCATTTGCGGCAATGGCGGATGAGGCTCGTCGCTTCTATGCGGTGCAGTTCCATCCTGAGGTCACTCACACGCATCAAGGTAAAGCCATCATCGGTCGCTTCGTACACGACATCTGCGGCTGCGGACAAGATTGGAACATGCCTGACTATATCGCCGAGGCAGTCGCCAAGATCAAGACACAAGTCGGTGATGAAGAAGTCATCTTGGGTTTGTCTGGCGGCGTCGACTCTTCGGTAGCGGCAGCGCTAGTGCATCGCGCCATCGGTGATCAGCTCACTTGTGTGTTCGTGGATAACGGCTTGCTCCGTCTGAATGAAGGCGAGCAGGTGATGGAAATGTTCGGCAAGAACTTGAAGATGAAAGTCATCCAAGTGGATGCGAGTGGCGAGTTCTTGAAGTTCTTGGCAGGCGTCACTGACCCAGAGCAGAAGCGCAAGATAATCGGGCGCGAGTTCGTCGAAGTGTTCCAGCGCGAATCAGCGAAGCTAAAGCAGGCCAAGTGGTTGGCGCAAGGCACCATCTACCCTGATGTCATCGAATCCGCAGGTTCCAAGACCAAGAAGGCACACACCATCAAGTCGCATCACAACGTCGGCGGATTGCCTGAGTCTATGCATCTCAAGTTGCTAGAACCCTTGCGCGAGCTGTTCAAGGATGAAGTGCGTGAACTGGGTGTCGCCTTAGGCTTGCCAGCTGATATGGTGTATCGCCATCCCTTCCCAGGTCCTGGTCTGGGTGTGCGCATCCTCGGCGAAGTGAAGCGTGAATACGCTGACCTGCTTCGTCGTGCCGATGCCATCTTTATCGAAGAACTGCGCAATACCAAAGATGCCAGCGGCAAAAGTTGGTATGACCTCACCAGCCAAGCATTCACCGTGTTCCTGCCTGTAAAGTCTGTCGGGGTGATGGGTGATGGCCGCACCTATGAATGGGTCGTTGCTCTACGCGCAGTTCAAACCCAAGACTTTATGACCGCCCACTGGGCACATCTGCCATATGAATTGCTTGGCAAAGTCTCCAACCGCATCATCAACGAAGTACGGGGTATCAACCGCGTCGTCTACGATATCTCTGGAAAACCTCCCGCAACTATTGAGTGGGAATAGCGTGCTGACACTGAACGGGAGCGGCTGTTGCTCTCGTAAAGGCCGCT
>JAVBYP010000010.1 GCA_030823965.1 Sideroxydans sp. | reverse complement strand
CGCCCCTCCAAGTTATCCCGACGAACGATTTGTGTTCCTCCACCCTTTGCACCAATCTCGACAGGCCCGTCGACAATGCCCTGTTGCGCGCAAATGCCCTCTACAAGTGCACGTAGACCTGCGGCGCAGAGCGTTGGACTGTCATTGTTAAAGCAGTCTATCAACTCAGTGTAGATGCGCCGAAGATTGGATGGCACGTTGTGGTATGGCCGTGCGCTGACCGCATCTTTATTTCGTAGAGGATAAATGCGTTCGGTGGTTCCATCATCATCGTAGTATTGAGCCTCAGAGAACCAGCTGAGATGCCTGAACGAAACCGTTTCACATCCTTGGCATTCAATCACCTGATACCGATCACACCAATCAACGCTCCATCCTGCTCCCTCGTCACTATCGGAGCCCTTCTTGTCCAGCGAGACAGTAACAAGGTGACGAGTTGGGCGTTTACACTCGATGCAATGGATAGAAACAATTTTGCCTTTCGTTTCGTTTTCGACGACTTTGATTTCGACTTTAGACAAGGTGGCAAGCCCTTTTGTGATTAGAGTAGGTGTAACGGATATTAGACGGACGGGTCTGTTCGTACTATTTAAAATAGTGATGCGTACAAACTTTCGATAATCATTTGATGTCATCAGTGACATCACAAAATCAGCTACCCGACTATGCGTAATTGCAAGGGCGAGTGAGCCAAAGGTCTACCGTAAGACCGACTTGCGACGAAATCTCATCGATTGCGCCTAGATAGCGAACGAATCTTCTACATTTCTAGCCTTTACGCAATTGTCATCCTGCTTCAGTTTTAACGACCAAGCAACTACAAAGAATATATAGGCCGAGATATAGGCCATTTGGCATATTGTTATTTTTAACAAAGGGAGTAGGTTTCAGCTGACTAGTAACAGTCTGTTCTTAGAACACAGGGGCATTCGTGTAGCGAAAAAATGGGCGCGAAGCGGCCAGCAGATGTTGTTCACTAAATGGATATTTACTATTCAAAATCAGCATAAGACAGCTTCGGTAAGATTGGCATATTTAAATTTTTTGCTGTGGCTAGGTTTACAGCCTGTTTTTCGTCCTTGCCTACGGACAGTACTGACACAATGGGGGAATTATGAACGATGAGCTGAAAAGTATTCAGATAGAGATTGAAAAGGTAAAGCTAGAACGCGAGGTGCTGGCATTAAAGAGGGAGTTAAAACAGCAGCAACGTTCTGAGGCTGTTTTTCAGGCGGGTGCTGATACGGCCCACATTGCAAGCAATGTCGTTAACAAAACAGGCTCTGTCTTGATGTATTTATTTTTATTTATTTGCGGTTTTGTTACCGTTTTTCTGACTTTGAGCCTAATTTACGCAATCAAGGATAACCAGCATGTTGGCGGCGACTTCGGTTACAAAATGGGCTGGTATCTAATTCAAGACTTCTGGATTAAAACTTTCGGGGGAGTATTCGCTGGCGTCTATATGGCAAATATATATCGGGATCACAAAAATGGAGTCGTAGAACCTGTCCATTCAGAACCAGCGTTTAGCCGGACAGGCCGCATCGTGATTAGCTTGTTATTGTGCTTTATTGGGCTTGCCATTGGGTCACTTGCTTTTGTGAGTGGCCATACACTACGTTCATTTTTTGTTTTGACGGCGATATTGGGGGTAATTTTTTTCCTTGCTTGGCTTTCTTGGCCGAAACGCTACCACCACGTTAAATATTGGAAGGATTGATGATGCTAGCTATAGCTTTGCCGAGCATCTGTTATCTGGAATCCAATGTGGCGCTTATAGATTAGGTGAAGCGATAGTGTAGCAATCAACAACACTGCGTGACACAACCTCTCCAGTGCAGAGAGCGGACATCGCGCAATCGACGTAGTTGACTATTTCAGAAAATCTCTACTGTCACTTATGGCACCGAGCAACGGCACATCGAACAGCTGATACCCGGGGTGTTGAATTGCGTTTAAATCTGACCCACCAATTGCATTGAATTTTGACCCACCCTTGAATTATCTCCGAACGTTTCAGGTTGTGGATAGTTTTCTAGTTTTGCCTCCCTTTCCAGATTGAGTTGAACTGTTTCTGAAGCGGTAACTGTCGTTGCCGGTCTCCACGATGTGGCAGTGATGCGTCAGCCTGTCGAGCAATGCCGTCGTCATCTTGGCATCCCCGAACACGTTCCCCCATTCAGCGAAGCTCAGGTTGGTCGTAATCACCAGACTCGTGCGTTCATAGAGTTTGCCGATGAAGTGGAACAGTAATGCGCCCCCAGCCTGACTGAACGGTAGATAGCCCAACTCATCCAGAATCACTAGATCGGCATACATCATCCGGCTGGCAAGCTGTCCTTGCTTCCCCGCCGCCTTCTCCAACTCCAGCGCATTCACCAACTCGATGGTCGAGAAGTAGCGCACACGACGATGCTGGTGTTGCACCGCCTGCACGCCGAGTGCGGTCGCCAGATGCGTCTTCCCAGTGCCAGGACCGCCGACCAATACGACGTTGTGCACTTGATCCAAGAACTCGCAACGGTGCAGTTGCCGGATCAGTGCTTCGTTCACCACACTCTGGCTGAAGTCGAAGCTCGCCAAGTCGCGGTACACAGGGAACTTGGATGCCTTCATCTGGTAGGCGATGGAGCGTACCTCACGTTCCGCCATCTCCGCCTTGAGCAAGGTGCCCAACACTTCCTGTGCACTCTGATAGGCAGGTGAGCCTTGGCTGGCCAGCTCATCGACCGCCTGCGCCATGCCGTACAGCTTGATACTCTTGAGCGTTGTGATCATGGCTTCATGCTGCATGACGCACCTCCCGCAGTTGGTCATAGCGGCTAACGTTGGACTGCGGCTCGACCACCAGTGCCAGATGAGTCGGTGTATCGACTGGCGCCGGAGGTGCAGGCTCAACCAATCGCTTCAGCAGGTTGAGCACATGCTGCTTGGAGGGCACACCGTTCTCTAGTGCCAACTCGACTGCGGTCAGGACCGCAGCTTCTTCGTGTTGCATCACCAGTGAGAGTATCTCCACCATCTCACGATCTCCCCCTAGTCGTTTGAGCAAGATGGCCTGCAAGCGCTTGAAGCCTTCTGGCAGTTCCGTGAATGGCGCACCGTTGCGCAACGCACCTGGCTTGCGCTGCAAGACGCTCAGGTAGTGATGCCAGTCATAGATCGTGCGTCCGATCTTGGGGCCGCGCAAGAACACACGGACATGCTCGGCGATGATCTGTCCTTCAGCCACGAACAGCAGTCGATCGGCATAGACCCGCAAGCTGATCGGGCGGTTGGCATAGGAGGCAGGGACGCTGTAGCGATTGCGCTCGAAGGTCACCAAGCATGTCGGTGAGACCCGTTTGATGTGTTCGACGAAGCCGTCGAATGGACAGGACAGCGACATCAGGTGTTCGCGCTCGGTCGCATAGACTTCAGCGATGCTGAGTTCTGGCTGCTCGGGATGATGGATCTCTTGCCAGAGTGACAGACAGCGTTGATGCAACCATTCGTTCAGTTCTACCAAGCTCTTGAACTCGGGAAGGCGGTGCCAGATGCGATGCCGCGCATCCTGTACGTTCTTCTCGATCTGTCCTTTCTCCCAACCAGAAGCCGGGTTGCAGAACTCGGCATCAAACAGGTAGTGGCTCACCATCGCTTTGAAACGGATGTTCACATCACGCAGCTTGCCTGATCGCACACGGTCTACAGCGGTGCGCATATTGTCGTAGATACCACGAGCAGGCACGCCGCCGAAGGTGGCGAGTGCATGGTTGTGTGCGTCGAACAGCATCTCGTGGGTCTGTAACGGATAGGCACGTAGATAGAAGGCGCGGCTGTGACTGAGTTTGAAGTGAGCGATCTGGAGCTTGGTGCGCTCGCCCGCGATGACTGCCCAGTCTTCACTCCAGTCGAACTGGAAGGCTTCGCCAGGTGCGAAGGTGAGCGGGATGAAGGTGCCGCGTCCAGCTGTCCGCGCCAGTTCCTGTTGTGCCTGCCGCCATCGTTTGGCGAAGGCAACGACTCGGTCATAGGAGCCGTTGAAGCCCAACTGCACCAAGTCGCTGTGCAGTTGCTTGAGGCTACGCTTCTGTTTACGTCCTTTGCCAGACTCGGTCTTCAGCCATGCGGTCAGCTTGACTGCATAGTCGTCTAGCTTGCTGGGAGTCTTACGGTTGGGGTACTTGGGCTCAACGACCTTGTTGGTCAAATACTTCCTGATGGTGTTGCGGGAGAGTCCAGTCCTTCGAACGATCTCTCTGATCGGCATGTTGTCGCGCAAATGCCAGCGCCTGATGCTGCTTAATATCGCCACGTTGATCACTCCTGTTTGCTCCCGCTCAAATATTGAGCAGGACAGTATCTATACGTGGGTCAAATTTGGATGCAATTTACTGCGCTAGGTGGGTCAGATTTGGGTGCAATTCAACAGGACGACCATCCGGTGGGATTATTTTTACAACGATGCAGAAGTTCGCGCCAAGCAAAGATGAGGAAGTGTTCCCCACGCTGACAGAGCGTACCAATATCGTGGTGATTGCCGATGAGGCGCACCGTTCGCAGTACGGCTTTAATGCTGTGCTAGATAAGAAAACTGGCAAGTTCAAATACGGTTTCGCCAAGCATTTGCGTGATGCGCTGCCGCATGCAACTTTTGTGGGCTTTACCGGCACGCCAGTGGAGAACGACGATAAAGACACGCGCGCGGTATTTGGTGATTACGTCAGTATCTATGACATACAAGATGCGGTGGATGATGGTGCGACGGTGCCGATCTATTACGAGAGCCGCCTCGCCAAGTTGGACATCAATCAAGCACAGATTGAGCAGCTCAACGATGATGTTGAGGAGGTGTTCGAAGATGAGGAGAGCGCGGCGACGCGTGAAGCTGCGAAGTCTAAGTGGGCTGCACTGGAAAAGTTGGTTGGCTCAGAGCCACGCATTCAGCAAGTAGCGAAAGATATCGTGCAACATTTCGAGGCGCGCACATCCGCAGTGGAAGGCAAGGGCATGATTGTGGCCATGAGCCGTGAAATCTGCGCGCACCTTTACAAGGCAATCGTGACATTGCGTCCGGACTGGCACAGCGACGACCCAACGCAGGGGGCGATCAAGGTGGTGATGACTGGCTCGGCAGCGGATACCGAGTTGCTGCGACCGCACATCTACAACGGCAAGACCAAGAAGGAGTTGGAGAAGCGTTTCAAGAATCCAAAAGATCCGCTGAAGTTGGTGATTGTCCGCGACATGTGGCTGACAGGTTTTGATGTGCCGTGTCTGCATACGATGTATGTGGATAAGCCGATGCGTGATCACAATTTGATGCAGGCGATTGCGCGGGTGAATCGTGTATTCCGCGATAAAGAAGGTGGGCTGGTGGTGGATTACATCGGCATCGCCTCTGAGTTGCGCAAGGCATTGAAGATTTATACCGAGAGCTGGGGCAAGGGCATGCCGACGTTGGATGCTGCCGAAGCGCTGGCCAAGCTAAAAGAATACATGGAGATTGCGCGCGGGCAGTTGAGCGACTTCGACTACGCAGCTTATCGAACCAAGGCGACGACATTACTGTTGCCTACTGCTAATTTTGTGCTGGGTTTAGAAGATGGAAAGAAGCGCTGGTTTGATGTTGTTCTGAAAATCACCAAGGCGTTTTCATTGTGCGGTACGTTGGATGAAGCGATGTCACTGCGTGAGGAGATCGCTTTCTTCCAAGCGATTAAAGCCGTGATTGCCAAGGCAACAGAAACTGACAAGAAGCTCTCGGAAGAGCATAAAAATGCGGTGCTCAAACAGATACTCGACAATGCTGTGCTGGCAGATGGCGTGGAAGATATCTTCAAATTGGCAGGTTTGGAGAGGCCGGATATTGGCATTTTGTCGGATGGATTTCTCGAAGAGGTTCGGCAGCTTCCTCAGCGTAATTTCGCGGTGGAGCTGCTGCAAAAGTTATTGAATGACG
>JAVBYP010000161.1 GCA_030823965.1 Sideroxydans sp. | reverse complement strand
CGCATCCGTTTCTATGCGCTTTTCATTGCGCTCGGCACCTTGATCGCGCTTGGCGTGGCTCATCTGATCGCGCGCCGTCTCATCTCCAGCATCACCTTCCCTTTGTCTCGCTTGGTCAACCTTTCTCACGAAGTGGCCCGCAATGATAATTACGAACTACGCGAGGTCGTTGACAGCCGCGACGAGATAGGTGAACTGACGCGCGCATTCAACACGATGCTATCCAAGATCCAAGACCGGGATATGCGACTCAATCAACTTGCCTATCGTGACAATATCACCGGCCTGAACAATCGCCACTACTTCGTGGAACACTCTGAGCGTGCCGTTAGCAATGCATTACGTTCCGGGAATAAATGCTGCCTGATGTTCCTTGATCTAGATCGCTTCAAAGCCGTCAACGACACACTGGGCCATGAGGTTGGAGATGATCTGCTGCATGAAGTGGCGCTTCGGCTCAGTTCACTATTGCGCAAACACGATGTGATCTGCCGTATCGGCGGTGACGAGTTCGCTGTTGTGATGGAAAACGTAAAAGACATCTCTGGTGTCATTGCGACGGCAGATAAGATGATCAACGCCGTAGCACAGCTTACGCGTCTGAACGGCCATGACATCAACATCGGCACCAGTGTCGGCATCAGCCTCTGCCCTGACAATGCGGATAATGTGACTGAGCTACTTCGCTGCGCCGACATCGCCATGTATCAAGCCAAAAGAAAAGGTAGAGGCCAATACTGCATCTATGACAAATCGTTCGAAGAGGCTACAGCCTAGGCTGGTCGTTGCCTTCGGAACCTGAAGCTGCGAAGGGAAATACGTCGGCATCTGTGGCCAAGGCCAATTCGACCACTTCGACTTCGCACAATGCTTGATGGCGACATGGCGCAAGCTGAATCAGATCGAAAATATGTAAGCGCCCATTAAACCGTTTGTGAAAAGTGGGCAAAACTTGTGTTTTACCCACTTTTACTTTAGTTTGCGTCCCTCGCTAGGGGTCTGCCAGTCTGGCAGTGAGACACACCCTTTGAACCTGTACGGGTCATGCCGTCGTAGGGAAGCATCCGATGATGCTCCCCGTTAATTTTGGAGCATCACAATGAACGCCAATCCCCAATTCCTCGCTACCTCTGCTCACGTCGATGAGGCTGCAGTCAAGCCGTTGCCGAATTCGCGCAAGGTCTATGTGCAAGGTTCGCGTCCTGACATCCAAGTGCCGATGCGTGAGATCACTCAGGACGAGACACCGGCCAGCATGGGCGCGGAAGTGAACCCACCCGTTTATGTGTACGACTGTTCCGGTCCTTACACTGACCCTAAGGTAAAGATCGACATCCGCTCTGGCTTGGCCGAGATGCGCGCAGGCTGGATCGCCGAGCGTGATGACACCGAGGCCTTGCCTCATCTCACTTCCGAATATGGTCGCCAACGTTTGAACGATCCCGCATTGGCCGACATGCGCTTCAACCTGCAACACACACCGCGCAAGGCTAAGCCGGGCAAGAACGTGACGCAGATGCACTATGCGCGCCAAGGCATCATCACGCCTGAGATGGAATACATCGCCATCCGCGAGAATCAAAAAGTAGATGGCATGAGCGAGATGATGTTGAAACAACATCCCGGCGAGAACTTCGGCAAGGCGATGCCGAAGAAGATCACCCCTGAGTTCGTGCGCGCCGAAGTGGCTGCTGGTCGCGCCGTCATCACCACCAACATCAATCACCCTGAATGTGAACCGATGATCATCGGCCGCAACTTCTTGGTGAAGATCAACGCCAACATCGGCAACTCCGCGCTGGGTTCGAGTATTCAGGAAGAAGTCGAAAAGATGACTTGGGCCATCCGTTGGGGCGGCGACACGGTGATGGATTTGAGCACCGGCAAGAACATCCACGAGACACGCGAGTGGATCATCCGCAACTCACCTGTGCCTATCGGTACCGTGCCTATCTACCAAGCACTGGAGAAGGTGAACGGCAAGGCGGAAGACCTGACGTGGGAGATATTCAAAGACACGCTGATCGAGCAAGCCGAACAAGGCGTTGACTATTTCACCATCCACGCGGGTGTGTTGCTGCGTTACATCCCCATGACGGCGAACCGCATGACTGGCATCGTGTCGCGCGGCGGCTCCATCATGGCGAAGTGGTGCTTGGCGCATCACAAAGAGAACTTCCTCTACACACACTTCGAAGAGATCTGCGAGATCATGAAGGCGTATGACGTGACCTTCTCGCTGGGTGATGGTCTGCGCCCCGGTTCGATCTACGATGCCAATGACGAAGCACAACTGGGCGAATTGAAGACGCTGGGCGAACTCACGCAAGTGGCGTGGAAGCACGACGTGCAAGTGATGATCGAAGGTCCCGGCCATGTGCCGATGCACATGATCAAAGAGAACATGGACCTGCAATTGAAGTGGTGCCACGAAGCGCCCTTCTACACCCTCGGCCCACTCACACAAGACATCGCCCCCGGCTACGACCACATCACCAGCGCCATCGGTGCAGCGATGATCGGCTGGTTCGGCACCGCCATGTTGTGCTACGTCACACCCAAGGAGCACTTGGGTTTGCCTAACAAGGCCGATGTGAAGGAAGGAATCATCACCTACAAGATCGCTGCGCACGCCGCCGACCTCGCCAAGGGGCACCCCGGCGCGCAGGTTCGCGACAACGCCATGAGCAAGGCGCGCTTCGAGTTTCGCTGGGAAGACCAGTTCAACCTCGGCCTCGATCCAGACCGTGCGCGCGAATTCCACGACGAGACCCTGCCCAAGGAATCCGCCAAGATCGCGCACTTCTGCTCCATGTGCGGCCCGCATTTCTGCTCCATGAAGATCAGCCAAGACGTGCGTGACTTCGCCGCCAAGGAAGGCCTGTCGGAACAGATGGCTTTGGAAAAAGGCATGCAAGTGAAGTCCATCGAGTTCGTGAAGCAAGGTGCCGAGGTCTATCACAAGGCTTGATGATGGAGTGCCGTAGCGGGTGTGGTGCATGTTGCATCGCCCCTTCCATCACCTCTCCCCTGCCCGGCATGCCGCAAGGCAAACCCGCTGGCGTGAGATGCGCCCAACTACTGGATGACGACCGTTGTGCGGTGTTCGGCAAACCCGAGCGCCCCGCCTTCTGTGGTGGACTACGACCATCGACTGAGATGTGCGGCGAATCACGTGATCAGGCGATGCAGTGGCTATCAAGCTTGGAGCTTGCCACGCGACCCTCGGTATAATCTCTCTATGTCACGCAGTCATTCTTTGCTTCCTTCGTCCGAGGTCACCTCCGATTCCCCTTGTAGCGGTCATTGCACGACCGTGTTGGGTGATGACGTGTGCCGCAGCTGTCATCGCACCTTCGAAGAGATCACGCGCTGGGTAGAGATGGATGACGCCGAACGCTGTGCAGTGAACCAACGTATCGCAATTCTAAAAACTACTGGATTCCCGCCTACGCGGGAATGACGAACTCATGGACATCATCCTGCTACTCAAAGCCGCCATCCTTGGCGTAGTCGAAGGTCTGACCGAATTCCTGCCTATCTCCTCCACCGGCCACCTGATCATCTTGGGTGACTTGATGGGTTACAACGACGAGACCAGCAAGGTGTTCAAGATCGTTATTCAGCTCGCAGCCATCCTTGCGGTGTGCTGGGACTATCGTGAGCGGTTGATGCGCACGGTGCGAGGCATCCGTACGGTTCCAACCGAGCAGCGTTTCGTTGGCTTGTTGTTCATTGCTTTTCTACCTGCGGCGGTGCTTGGTTTGATGTTCCATTCCACCATCAAAGCGTTGTTGTTCAACCCGATCACCGTCGCCACGGCGCTGATCGTGGGTGGCTTCATCATCTTGTATGTGGAACGTCGAGCTTACCACCCAACCATCAATTCGGTGGATGAGATGCGTTGGCAGGATGCGCTCAAGGTGGGTTTCGCGCAGGCACTGGCGATGATCCCCGGCACCTCACGCTCGGGTGCCACCATCATGGGTGGTTTGATCTTTGGGATGTCGCGCAAGACAGCAGCCGAGTTCTCGTTCTTCCTTGCCATCCCAACGATGTTCGCCGCGACGGCTTACGATCTGTACAAGAACTGGTCGCTACTGCACGCTTCCGACCTACCTGTGTTCGCAGTGGGTTTCGTGACATCGTTCATCGCCGCAATGTGGGCAGTGAAGACTTTCATCCGCTTCATCTCCAACCACACCTTCGTAGTGTTCGCGTGGTATCGCATCGTGTTCGGCTTGATCGTGTTACTCACTGCTTACACAGGCATGGTGAGCTGGACTCCAGCTTAGGACACTTCTAAGGAGGAGCTGATTTATTCGGTTTTGTCGTTCCCGCGAAAGCGGGAACCCAGTTAAATAAAGGCACTGGATTCCCGCTTTCGCGGGAATGACGAATAAATCAGTGCTTCCCTATGAAACTCATCCCGCCAGAATGGCGAGGATGAGTCCCAGGATGACGATCTCGATGAGATTGAGGTTGGTGTACTTCTTGGTCGAACCATTGATGCGCAATATCTGCGCGAGAAGATTTTGCATCTCAGTAGAACTTAACTCTGTTCCCACGGCAGGCCGGCTTTGCGCCAACCGTTGACACCGTTGCGTTGGTTGCCACTGCTCTTGTCTCCCTCGAAACCTTCTAGGATGTTGTAGCAATCTGCGAATCCCGCTTGAGTCGCGACCATCGCTGCGCCATGCGAGCGTTGTCCGCTACGACACAGGAATAACACCAACGATTCCTTATCCACTTGTTGTTGCAATGCAGCGAGGAAGTTCGGGTTCTGTTTCATGCCTGGGTAGCTCGCCCATTCGATCTCGACCGCGCCCGGGACTTTGCCCACCCAGTCGATCTCGGCACGTGTGCGCACATCGACCAATCTTGCACCCGGCGCGCTCTTCAGTATCTCGTAAGCCTCGCTCGGCAATATTGCCCCTTCGTAGGGTAGGTTTGCTTCCTTTGCACGTTGTTGCGCTTTGCTCAATATCTCGGTGATCTTGCCCATATTTTTCTTTCAATCTACTTTCAAAAGGTTTTAGGTTTGATGCGTCCCTGCTATCCTGCACGCTCGCCTGCATACTATCCCAACGGCAATGAAAAATCACACACACGCTCACGGGCACACGCATTCACACGACAAGTCAGCCGCTTTTGAACCGCTGCATCCCGAACGCTTCGCCGCCGCGCGTAAGAGCACATGGGTGAGCATATTCATCAACTTGATATTGACTATCGTGCAGGTGTTGGCAGGTTTCTTCGGTAAGTCACAATCACTGATGGCAGACGGTCTGCATTCTATGGCCGACTTGCTGTCCGATGTGCTGGTGCTGTTCGCGAACCGTCACGGCAACAAGCATGCGGATGCGAACCACCCCTACGGTCATGCGCGTATCGAGACGGCAGCCTCTCTCATCCTTGGCGCAAGTTTGGCCGCACTCGGTATCGGTTTGCTCATCGCAGCGGGTATGCGTCTGCAACATCCTGAAGAGGTTCAGACCGTACATCCATTCACCCTGTGGGTCGCCCTATTCGCGCTGGCTGCGAAAGAAGGTATGTTCCGCTACATGTTGGCTGTGGCTCAACGCGTACGTTCGCAGATGTTGGTAGCGAACGCTTGGCACGCTCGTTCTGATGCCGCCTCTTCTTTAGTCGTCGTCATCGGCATCGTCGGCAATCTGTTGGGTTACACCTTCCTCGATCTCGTTGCAGCAGGCGTCGTCGGCGTGATGATCGCCTATATGGGTATCCAATTCGCGCGCGATGCTTTGCTAGAACTGGTGGACACGGGATTGGATGAGAAAGAGGTGCGTGCCATCCGCAATACTCTAAAAGCTGTGCCAGGAGTCATCGGACTACATGATCTGCGCACCCGCAAGATGGCAGATAACGCCTTGGTCGATGCCCACATCATGGTCGACCCCAAGATCAGCGTGTCGGAAGGTCACTTTATCGCCGAAGCCGCACGCGTCGCCGTGCTGAAGAGCCATCACGTGATGGATGTGAT
>JAVBYP010000149.1 GCA_030823965.1 Sideroxydans sp. | reverse complement strand
TTCCAGCATCAAGGACAGCGACATCGCCACCAAGACGGTGATCACCAAACTACGCCAACCCGCCACATAGCTGCGCGCCGTCAACGCCAGCAACATGCCAAGCGGCAGATAAGCCAAACAATTGGTGACTGCATCGAACGCCGTATAGGTCTGCCCGATGGGCGAGGCGAGCACTTCGAGGAACTCCAACCCTTGCTCTTGCCACCCCTCAAAGGGTGAGAGACTGGCATACACGAGCATCAGCACATATCCCGCCAGTAGATAGCGACGCAGGAGAGAGCGGTGATTGGGTTGGAAAGATTCCGTCACGTTTTAAACCTTAATAAAACAGTAGGACTCATTTCGATTGACGGTTAGATGGGGGTAAGAAAGAATGCGCCCTTAGTCGCATAAGTGGCATATAAAAATAGTATTTCGTTGGAGGAGATTATGGCATACCTGCACTGGTCGAATGACCTGAACACGGGCATTGAGGTCATCGATAAACAACATCGACGACTCGTAGAATATCTGAACGAATTGAACACCGCGATCGCAGAAGGCGACCAAAAAGGCGTGAAGCACGTCTTGGACGAGCTCATCGACTACACGCTCTCGCATTTCAGTTTCGAAGAAGAATTGATGGAGAAGGCAGGCTATCCCTTCTTCAAAGCGCACAAACGCGTGCATGACATCTTCACCAAACGTGTCGGCGAGTTCCTGAAGCGTGCCGAACAAGGTGAGGACGTCGCCCCCGAGATCCTTTCGATGCTGAAGATATGGCTCATCAACCACATCAAAGGTGACGATGCCGACTACGTTGAAGTCGTCATCAAGTCTTTAGGTATCGAAGCTAAAGCCGACTCCCCCACTGGAGGCTGGTTAGGTAGCGCACTCAAGAAGTTCTTTGGCTGACTCACTGTGAAGCGGCAGCCCTTGGCCGCTTCGTAAGCCTCACCCAAACAACCCTCAGAACCGCTCGTATCCCGCCATATAACGCCATTGCCCTTGCGCCAATTTCGCCATCGACACACGTCCGATGCGCAAGCGCTTCATCAACTTCACCTCCAAGCCCACACTGCGACACATGTGCATGATCTGCCCGGGCTGCACACCCTTCAAGGCAAAACGTAGACGCGTCTCGTTCTGCCAACTCACCTTCGCGGGTGCTAACGGCTTACTGTTGAAAGACAGCCCGTGATTCAAAGACTGAAGACCTTCAGCAGATAACTCGCCCGACACCTCCACCACATACTCCTGCTCGATGGTGTTCGCATCGTCAGCTAATTTGCGCGACACCCGGAAGTCCTGCGTCAGCACCGCCAAGCCACTCGCCCCCGCTTGCAAGGGCAAGCAATGCGTCAGGTGTAGCAGATGCTGCTTGAGCGGGCGGATGCCCGAATGGTCTTCGGGTGAACGTGTATCCGCGCAGATCATCTGCCGAATGGAATCGGCAGTCATTTCCACATCAGGAGGCTGGTGGAACAGTATCGACACCGGGGGCAGTGGCGTCAGCTTGGCATCTGGGTGCAACTCCACCATCTGCTCAGACACCATGAACTGTGGCTCTTCCACCACCACGCCATCCACACTCACCCAGCCCCCTGCGATGTACAACTCAGCCTCACGGCGAGAGCATTGCTTCAGCTCGACGAGGCGTTTAGCGAGGCGGATGGGTTCAGTCATAAGGAAGTACGGTTAGATAACAGGGGCTGCATTGTATTCGCTGCGAACAGCATCAATGCGCCTCATCCCAATTCGCCCCTTCACCCAATCCCACTTCCAACGGCACTTTCAACTGCGCCACATTGCACATCAGTTCGCGCAGCTTGTCTTTCACCAAGGCCAACTCTGCTTCTGGCACTTCCAATATCAATTCATCGTGGACCTGCATGATGAGTTTGGTTTGGAGGTTTTCTTTTGGCCGTCCCTCGAAACTCGCCGATGGCTCGTTTTCCAGCCAATCCTGCACGGCGATCATCGCGAGTTTGATGAGGTCGGCGGCGGTGCCTTGCATGGGGGCGTTGATAGCAGCGCGTTCGGCGGCTTGTCTTCTCATGCCGTTGGCACCGTTGATTTCGGGCAACCACAGGCGACGGCCGAACCATGTCTCGACATAGCCAGTTGCTTTGGCTTGTTCGCGCGTGTCGTCCATGTAGCGCTTCACGCCGGGGTAACGTGCGAAGTAGAGGTCGATGTATTGCTTGGCGGCGCTGTTCTCGATGTTGAGTTGGCTCGCCAGACCGAATGCCGACATGCCGTAGATGAGGCCGAAGTTGATGACCTTGGCATAACGACGCTGTTCGCTACTCACCGCGTCGAGTGCTACGCCGAACACTTCAGCGGCGGTGGCGCGGTGGATGTCTTCACCAGCGGCGAAGGCTTTGAGCAAGCCTTCATCACCAGACAGATGCGCCATGATGCGCAGCTCGATCTGCGAATAGTCGGCGGAGACGATACGTGAACCTGCGGGGGCAATGAAGGCTTCGCGGATGCGACGGCCTTCGGCGGTGCGCACCGGGATGTTCTGCAAATTTGGATCAGTGGATGCCAAACGCCCTGTCACTGCGACGGCTTGTGAATAGCTGGTGTGTACGCGACCTGTCTTTTGATTCACCATCTGTGGCAACTTGTCGGTGTAGGTCGATTTCAACTTCGCCATGCCGCGATGCTCAAGCAACAGCTTCGGCAGCGGATAGTCGAGCGCGAGCTCTTGCAATACTTCTTCGTCGGTTGAGGGCGCGCCCGTGGCGGTCTTCTTCTTAACTGGTATTCCAAGCTTCCCAAACAGTATCTCGCCCAGCTGTTTGGGTGAAGCGAGGTTGAACGGCTGCCCCGCCATCTCGAATGCTTGCGCTTCGATCGACATCAGTTTCTCACCCAACTCGTGGCTTTGGCGCGATAGCTTCACGCTATCGATGAGCACGCCGTTGCGTTCCATCTTGAACAGCACTTCACGCACAGGCATCTCGATGTCGCGATACACCTCGGTCAATCGCCCTTCCAGCTGCGGCGACAAGGTCTGGTGTAGTTGCAAGGTGATGTCAGCATCCTCTGCGGCGTAACGGGTGGCGGTATCGAGGTCGACCTGATCGAAGCCGATCTGCTTCGCCCCCTTGCCCACCACATCGGCGTAGCTCACGGTCGCCAGTCCGAGATGGCGTAGTGCGAGATTGCCCATCTCGTGCGGCTTGTGCGACTCCAGCACATAGGATTGCAACAAGGTGTCTTCGGCGACACCGCGCAAGGCGATGCCATGATTGGCGAAGATGTGCTGATCGTATTTGAGGTTCTGCCCTAGCTTCTTGTGTGCCGTACTTTCCAACCATGGCTTGAGTTTTTGCAGCGCCAGGTCGAATCCGACTTGGTCGGGCGCGCCTGGATAATGATGTGCCAAAGGTAGATAGGCCGCCTGATGCGCTTCGATGCTGAAGGAGATACCCACCAGTTGCGATGCCATCGGGTCGAGCCCTGTGGTCTCGGTATCCAAGCTCACCAACGGGGCAGACATCAATTTCTCCAACCACACATCCAACTGCGCCTCTGTGCGGATGGATTCGTAGTGGCTGGTGTCGTTGGTCACGGCTGCCGGTGCCGCTTCTTGATCCAACTCGAAGCGACGCGGCTCAGCATCGCGCCCTTTCTTCTCCGGCACTTCGCCATTCAACTCGCGCAGCAAGGTTCTGAAGCCGAAGCGTTCGAACATCGCCTTCAACTTCTCTTTGTCTTCGGTTGGTGCAGCCAACTCGTCGTAGCGTTTGTCCAGCGCTACATCACATTTCACCGTGACCAGTTTCCTACCCTGCGGCAACCAATCCAATGCGGCGCGCAGGTTCTCGCCCACTGCTCCGCCGACGTCTTTTGCATTGGCGATCACGCCATCTAGCGAGCCGTATTGGGTGAGCCATTTCACCGCCGTCTTGGGGCCGCACTTGTTCACGCCCGGCACGTTGTCCACGGCATCCCCCACCAGCGTGAGGTAATCCACGATGCGATTCGGCGGCACGCCGAACTTCCCCAACACGCCAGCCTCATCCATGATTTCATTGCTCATGGTGTTGACCAAGGTGACGTTGGCATTCACCAACTGCGTAAGGTCTTTATCGCCGGTGGAGACGATGCAACGCGCGCCGCTATTCGATGCCTGCTGTGCCAGCGTGCCGATGACATCATCCGCTTCCACACCGTCCACCATGAGGATGTTCCAACCCGCTGCGGCGACCAACTCGTGCAAAGGCTCGATCTGCGCACGCAAGTCGTCCGGCATAGAGGGGCGATTGGCCTTGTATTCGGGATACCAGTCGTCGCGGAACGTCTTGCCCTTTGCGTCGAACACGCAGGCGCTATAATCCGCCGGGAAGTCGCTGCGTAATTTTTTCAGCATGTTGAGCACGCCTTGGATGGCACCTGTCGGTTCGCCCTGAGGGCTGCGCAAGTCAGGCATGGCGTGGAATGCCCGATACAGGTACGACGAGCCATCCACTAACAACAATGTCTTCATATTTTTGGAGTCCGAGATGAACAACGATTTGAAACTGCCCCCCGTTCAAGCGCCCGAATTGATGCAGTCGAAGGAGTCATGGCGTGTGTTCGGCATTATGTCAGAATTCGTCTCAGCCACTGAGCGCCTGCGCGACATCCACCCTGCGGTCAGCATCTTCGGCAGCGCACGCACGCCGCATGACCATCCCTATTACCAACTCACCGAAGAGATCTCCCGCCTATTGTCGGATGCGGGATTCACCGTCATCTCGGGTGGCGGTCCTGGCATCATGGAGGCGGCGAACAAAGGCGCGTTCTACGGCAAATCCGCGAGCGTCGGCCTCAACATCCAATTGCCGCACGAACAGCACAACAACCCCTACCAGAACATCAGCCAGTCGTTCCAGCACTTCTTCACACGCAAGGTGATGTTCGTCAAATTCGCCAGCGCCTACGTGGTGATGCCCGGCGGCTTCGGGACATTGGACGAATTGATGGAAGCGCTGACCTTGGTGCAGACAGGCAAGACACGCCGTATGCCCATCATCCTTGTGGGCAGCCACTTCTGGGGTGGGCTGATGGAATGGATCAAGACCAGCTTATTGGACGAGAAGATGATCAGCCTCGGCGATATCGATCTCATCCAAGTCATCGACGAACCCGAACAAGTGGTCGCCGCCATCTTCAAACATTACGAGACGCGCGGCTTCGAACCTTCTGCCGCAGAGCGCGAGTTGCAACTGAACCTTTAAGGGTAAAATCCCACCATCACATCGGTCACTGAAAATCATGCGCCTACTTACCTTGCTGTTCCTCTCGCTATTGAGCCTGAGCACATTTGCAGCGGAGCCTGTCCCTGCCTCCGCCACGCCCATCCAAGATGAGGCTGTCGATGAGCCGCAGGTGACCATCTCGCGTCAATCGGAACAGACCGTTGAAGAGTACCGTGCCAACGGCAAGCTCTACATGATCAAGATCACACCGAAACATGGCGTCCCTTATTACTTGGTGGATGATAGGGGCGACGGCAAGTTCGCACGCCAAGAGAGCTTGGATTCCGGCCTGCGCGTACCGCGCTGGGTCATCTTCCGTTTCTGATCCAAAGGTCGTTGCATGGCTGTTTTCACTCGCGTCACCGAGCAAGATATTTCCGCTTGGCTTTCTGACTATTCATTAGGCTCGCTACTCGAACTGCAGGGCATCCCTGCCGGCATCGAGAACACCAACTACTTCGTCACCACCAGCAACGGCCGTTTCGTGCTGACGCTGTTCGAGGTGTTGAAAGCCGATGAGCTTCCGTTCTACCTCAATCTGATGTCGCACTTGGCGCGCCACGGCATCCCCTGCCCAGCGCCCGTAGCGAACGGTAAGAACCATTTCCTCGGCGAATTGAACGGCAAGCCCGCGTGCATCGTCAGCCGCCTGAGCGGTAAATCGGTGACACAGCCCAGCGTAGCGAATTGCGCAGCGGTCGGCGCGATGCTGGGGCAGATGCATAACGCTAGCTTGAGCTTCGGCAGCACGATGGAGAATGCGCGTGGCGCGACATGGCGCGCCAACACGG
>JAVBYP010000261.1 GCA_030823965.1 Sideroxydans sp. | reverse complement strand
TCAACTCTTTGGTCTTTTCTGGGAAAACCAAGCGTGCCACCCAGTTTCCGAATGGATCTTGTTGCCAATTCAGAAAATGACCCTCTGGTTCAACATTGAGTGAATAGCTATGTATCGGAGTGCGGCTATGTGCAGCAGGGCGCAACCTGATCTCGTGCGGCCATAGCTTCACAGCCCGATCGAAGCGGTAAGTGGTCTGGTGATTCAGTGCGACGCGGATAGTCATCTGGCATTTTTCCTGTTCTTGAATTCGGCGTGGCTGAGCGTTGCACTCACATCTCAACGCACCGGCACGAGCGGGATATGCTTCCCTATAACTTCTATTAAGCACGAACTACGCCAGATAGGTTGGCTCGATCAATCGCCGTGTCAGTGAGGTCTTGCGTGATAGAACGCACTGAAACAGGGCGCGCAAGTGATCCATGGTGCATGAAAAAACCGCAACAGCTTTGGACTATTGCGGTTCGTTCAAAACAATACAGGTGAGAGCGAGCGACTATTTACGCAACGGGATCGCATCCGCAACAGTCGACTCGTTCGCGCTGGATTCCCAGTAGAACCTGGGCAAATTATCCAGTGCGGCGACCAAGCCCTTGTTCCAAGCCTCGGACAATTGTTTCGCGAATGGGTCTTCTTCCGTCAAGCACATCTGGTGGGAGAAATTCAAACTACCCTTCTCATAGATCAGCAAGTCGATGGGGGCGCCGACGGTCAGGTTACTACGCACCGTGGAGTTCATCGACACCAGTGCGCAGCGTGCGGCGGGGTCTAATCTGGTATCACGTTTGATGACGCGATCCAAGATGGGTTTGCCATATTTGATCTCTCCGATCTGCAGGAACGGATGCGCATCAGATTCGTGGATGTAGTTGCCTTGCGGATAGATCATCAAGGTCTCATGTTGCGCTGCACCGATCTGCCCAGCCAAGATGAAGGTGGCCTCGAAACTGGTGTTGCCCGTGTCGCGTACGACATGCAGGTTCTGAACGCTCATACTCACCGTGGCGACGTAATCTGCGGCCTCTTGCATGCTGTTCACGGAAAGCAGATTGGGTATCGCGGCATTCTCAAGATCTGCTTTGATCCGTTTGACGACTAATTGCGTGGTTGCCAGATTGCCCGCAGAGAGCAGCGCAAACACACGACTATTCGGCCACACGAAGGTGTGCATCTTGGTGTAAGTGGAGATGTTGTCGAACCCGGCATTGGTGCGCGAATCTGAACAAAGGACGAAGCCTGTATCGGTGTTGATTGCCAAACAATAAGTCATGTTCTTCCTTAACTTGGAGTGCGGGTGCTGCTGTGAGCAACGATTGGCGAAACAGTAGCATGTGCCTCGCTGGGCGGCAAACGTTTCCCACTGCATGAAACATCACGCTGATGCGAGTTTGCATCCATGCGATTTGACACCTCTCTATTCACCAATGCTGTGCGCTAAGCAACAGTATGGTGCGAAAGATCACATCATTCAGTCCATCGATAACGCCTAAGCTACTGATAAATATAGGTGCACATGACTGGCATGTAGCTTGCTGATAACAAAGCGAGAGTGCTTGTACAGCATGTGCGAGTTACTTTCATTTCTCTCCTCTCTGATTCGGGCGTCCCCCAGGACGCCCACTTTTTTGGCACTGACTTTGGAAGTGTCGAGATGAAGAGCACAGGACTGAAGAGGTGACCCCATGAAACAGATACGTTCGCTATTACGCCATTCATCCATCACAGAAGACCTGAGTGATGCCGAAGTCGATCTCTTGAATGACATGCTTGTCGTCGGCCACTTTTCTGCGGGTGACCTGATGTGTTTACCTAAAGGGATCTATCAAGACAGTCTGTTCATCGTGATGAGCGGCGGTATCGAAGTGAGATTGACCAGCCGCGAAGGTGTGCTGACGCTACATGCAGCCAAGCCCGGAGACATCGCCAACACCATCGCCTTTATGGGCGGCGGCAGGAATGGTGTCGATTCGAGGTTGTATGCGGATGGTGATACCAGCGTCCTGCGTTTGGATCGCAGTAAGTTGGAAGAGCATCTCTATACCCACCCCGCGTTGGTGTACCGACTGACCCTTGGCATCACGCGTTATGTGCATGGACGCTTGCGTCTAGTGAGCGGCGAGATGCGTGCGCTCAATCAGCGCCTTGCTTGCAACGATGTCGAACATCAAATGAGACAGGGTGACCAGCACTTCGCTTCTTCCCCGCATCTGGCCTCTGTGATGGGCTAAGCATCTCGCACTTTATTTCGCTGTTTCGCTTTCCCACGGGAAGCGAGGTAGATTTTCCAGTGCTTGCGTCAAACCCGCGTTCCACGATTGTGAGATGTTCTTGGCGAACGGATCGTCTTCGGTCAGGTTGAAGCGCCGACCGCCATTCAGTGAATCCTTTTCGTAGATCATCATATCTACAGGGGGGCCGACGGTCAGATTACTGCGCATGGTCGAGTTCATCGATACCAGTGCGCAGCGCGCAGCGGCTTCTAAATGAGTCGTTCGTTGGATGACGCGGTCGAGGATGGGCTTGCCGTATTTGATCTCGCCTATTTGCAGGAAGGGATGCGCGCTCGATTCGTGGATGTAGTTGCCCTGTGCGTAGATCAATAACGTCTCCGGCGTAGCGCTGCCGATCTGTCCACCCAAGATGAACGTGGCTTCGTAGGTGCTACCCGAGCTATCGCGTATCGATTGCTGTTTCTGCACCTCGGTACTCACCGATGCCACATAGTCAGCCGCCTCGTGCATATTGGCGACCGACAGCAGATTGGGTAGGAGCGACTTCTCAAGGTCGGCATTGATGCGCTTGACGACCGACTGAGTCGTGGCCAGATTGCCTGCCGACAATAAGACGATGAATCGATCTTGTGGCCAGACGAAAGAGTGCATCTTGGTATAGGTCGATACATTGTCGAACCCCGCGTTGGTGCGAGAGTCCGAACAGAATACCAACCCTTCGTTGGTGTTGATGGCTAGGCAATATGTCATGGTCGATATCTAAGCTTGTTGTTGGGTCTGCACGGCGGATGTCTTGCTCGGATCATCGTAAGCGTGGAAATATTGTGTGGCTAGGGCGCTATTGATCAACCCCAATTCTTTTTGCGTCACATCCAGCAGCTCGTGCAACTCGCCAGAATCCAAATCGGTCGCATTCAATCGCTGCAAATTCATGCGCGCAGACTGCACGCTACTCAACACCACGCCACCGAACGGCATCGCTTGCAAACAAGACTCTGCTTCTTTCAAGCAATACTCCAAGCTACGCGGGAAGCGCTCGTCGTTGACAAGGAACTCGATCACCCCTGCACCAGTGACATTCACGGCCTTGAGGCGACGATATGTTTGGTACGCGGACAGGGCTTTGAGTGTGCTCATCCATAGACGCTCCACACTCACTTCATACAGCGGCATGTCTTTGGGGATGGACACGGCGAAGTTGATGTCGAGGATACGTGTGGTCATATCAGCGCGCTCGATGTTGCGACCGAGACGGATGAATTGATAGGCCAGATCATGCGCCATCACACCTGAGATCAAGCCGACGACGGCATGTCGTTGCGCGACTACGTTCTGCAGCACGATATAGCGTTCACGCCGACTGCTCAAGGTGTGGCTGGCATTGTCTTTCAGATACAGATACAGACTGTTGATGCGTTCCCACAATTCTTCAGGCAACAACTCACGCAGAGTGCGTGTGTTCTCTCTCGCATATTTCACACACGACAAGATGGAGCTGGGATTACGCTCGTCTTCGATCATGAAACGCATGATGGAATCTTCGTTGGCTGTCTTGTACAGTTTGCTGAACGATTCATCCAATCCGGCGACTTTGATCAGCGTGTCCCAACCCAAGGTCGCTCCATGCGGCAAGTCCAGCAGCACATCGGTGGTGCTATTGATGAGGCGTGCGGTGTTCTCGGCGCGTTCCAGATATCGCGCCATCCAATACAGATTCTCTGCGGCGCGGGCTAGCATGATGTGTCCTCCACGATCCACGTGTCTTTGCTACCACCTCCTTGTGATGAGTTCACCACCAATGAACCTTTGCGTAGCGCCACACGCGTCAGTCCACCCGTCGTCGCATAGAGCTTGTCGGATTGCAGCACGAAGGGGCGCAGGTCCAAATGACGCGGTGCTAATTCGCCATCGATCAGAGTCGGTGCAGTAGAGATCTCCAGCGTCGGTTGCGCCATGTAGTTACGCGGATTGGCACGGATGAGTTTAGCGAATTGATCACGTTCCTCCTGTGTGGCGCGCGGGCCGATGAGCATGCCGTAGCCGCCCGATTCGTTCGCGGGCTTCACCACCAACTTGTCCAGATTGTTCAGCACGTATTCGCATTGGTCTGGATACATACACAGATAACTCGGCACGTTGGCGAGGATGGGCTCCTCATCCAGATAATATTTGATGATCTGGGGCACGAAGGCATACACCACCTTGTCATCTGCCACACCAGCGCCGGGTGCATTGGCGATGCCGACATTGCCTTTACGCCATGCACGCATCAGCCCGGGCACGCCGAGGATGGAATCGGGGCTGAACGCTTCGGGGTCGAGGAAGTTATCGTCGATGCGCCTGTAGATCACATCCACGCGTTGCAAGCCGAAGATGTTCTTCATGTACACCACATCGTCCACGCCCACCAACAGGTCTTGGCCCTCGACCAAGAACGCGCCCATCTGTTGCGCCAAGTAGCTATGCTCGAAATAGGCGGAGTTGTAGATGCCGGGCGTCAATACGACGATGACTGGCTGGTCACCGGGGCGCGGCGAAAGTGCGGCCAGTGTGTGATAGAGCTGGGTAGGGTAATCGTCGACTGGCAAGATGTTCGTCGTGCGGAACACCTCGGGGAAGATGCGCTTCATGATCTGGCGATTCTCCAGCATGTATGACACGCCTGAGGGGACGCGCAGGTTATCTTCCAGCACATAAACGGTGCCATCCTTGTCGCGCACCAAGTCGGTGCCACATACATGGGCCCACACGCCAAAACGGGGCGTCACGCCGATGCACTGTTTACGGAAGTTGACCGAGCCTTCCAGCACCTCGGCTGGGAAGATGCCGTCCTTGATGATGCGTTGCTCGTTGTACAGGTCGTTGATGAATAGATTGAGCGCCTTCAATCTTTGCTTCAATCCAGCTTGGATGGGGTCCCATTCGCTACGTCCCATCACACGCGGGATCACATCGAATGGCCACGCCCTGTCGATATTGCCGGCCTCGCTGTAGATGGTGAAGGTGATGCCCATCGCCATGATGGTGGCTTCGACCGCCTCGCGGCGAGCCAATAGCTCATCGGAATCCAATGAATTCAAATAATCAAAGAACGGCTGTGCGGCGGATCGTGGTTTCAGGCTGTGATCCAACAGCTCGTCATAGGCCGTGACAGCCGCATATTCAGTCGAAGCGATTTCCATGAAGTTCTCCCGTGTAGTTATTTGCAGGAGATATAGCGAATAGTGTGCCAAGGAATAGGGCGAGGGCGGTATGACGGCTGACGAGGCTGGGGGCGAACTGTTAAGATGCGCGCCTCATCAAAGTTCACGTTCCGCTTCATGTCCGCTTCAGATTCCGCAATGAACCCCTTCGAGCGCCGCGCCAGTATCGGTTTGGCGAGCATCTATGGCCTGCGCATGTTGGGTCTGTTCATCATCCTGCCCATCTTCGCGCTGTATGCCGAAGACTTGCCGGGCGGACACAGTCATTTCCTGATCGGCGTGGCCCTTGGGGCGTATGGCCTGACACAAGCCATCTTGCAGATACCTGCGGGTTGGCTGTCTGACCGTTACGGACGCAAGCCCATCATCATCGTCGGCTTGTTGTTGTTTGCAGCAGGTAGTTTTATTGCGGCCTCGGCAGATGATATCTACTGGATCATTGCGGGCCGTGTCATCCAAGGTGCAGGCGCGATCAACGCGGCGGTGATGGCGCTGACAGCCGACCTGACGCGCGAAGAGCATCGCACCAAGGCGATGGCCATGATCGGTATCACCATCGGCATCACCTTTGCCATCTCGATGGTGTTATCGCCCA
>JAVBYP010000282.1 GCA_030823965.1 Sideroxydans sp. | reverse complement strand
GTTACCTTCTGAAGTACCGGGCATATTCATCCTGTGCTCACTGTTCAATCCGATGATATCTTGCAGAGGATAGATCACTGTATTTGCGGCAGAAGCTGACAGAATGCTGATCATCTGCCAATTGATCTCGTTGCCATCAAAATTCAAATACCGTTGCGCAAAACCCTTCTCATGCTCTTTCGCTGCATTCCACCAGCCAACGCTCGTATCGTTGTCATGTGTGCCCGTATAAACCACACAATTTGATACGTAATGATGAGGCAAGAAATAGTTGCGTTCGTCTTCACCAAAAGCGAACTGTAGTATCCGCATACCTGGCAGATCGAATCGATCGCGCAATTCGATGACGTCTGGCGTGATCAAACCTAGGTCTTCCGCAATGATGGGGAGATGATGACCGATGGCTCGTTGGAAAGCCTCAAACAACTTATCGCTAGGACCTGGCATCCATTGTCCTTCAATAGCCGTTTTCGCGTTCGCGGGAACGGCCCAATAACTGGCAAATCCCCTAAAGTGATCGACACGTACTAGATCGAAGAAGCGTAAAGCATGCTTCATCCGCTCTATCCACCACGCATAACCTGACTGCTCATGCGCATTCCAACGATATAGTGGATTGCCCCATAGCTGGCCTGTCTCACTAAAATAATCAGGTGGAACACCTGCGACCACAGTCGGACGACCCATATCGTCCAGTTCAAAGAGGTCTTGATGCGCCCACACGTCGGCACTCTGGTAGGCGACGAAGATCGGTACATCGCCAACGATGCGTACGCCATGCTCATTTGCGTATTTCTTCAGAGCGAACCATTGGCGCGAGAAGCACCATTGGCAGAACTTCCAAAAACCGATCTCTTCTGAATTGTTTTCCTCGAATACTGCTAGAGATTTTTGATCGCGGCTTGCAAGTGGCTGCGGCCACGCACTCCACTCTTTCCACTGCTCTTGCTCACCGATGGTCATGAACAGGGCGTAATCATCCAACCACGAAGCTTCTTGCTTGCAAAATTCGGCGTAGGCTGTGCGACTCTTCTTGTCAGCTTTGGCAAAGAATCGCTCTGATGCAAGGTGCAGACGCTCGACTCGGAAAGGTTTAACCAACCCGTAATCGACACGCTCTGCACTGAAACTAGAAAGAGGTTGCAACTCATCTGTAGTCAGCCAACCTTGCTTTGCCAACTCTTCCAGATCGATCAACAGAAGACTTCCTGCGAAGGCAGAGCTGCTCATATATGGAGAGTTTCCAGAACCCACTTCACTTAGCGGCAGCATCTGCCAAAGGGTCTGCCCTGCTTTAGAAAGCCAATCAACGAATTGAAATGAAGCCGAGCCGAAATCTCCAGAACCGAATGGCCCGGGCAGTGAGGTTGGATGCAGCAAGATGCCGCTTGATCGGTTAGATAACATATAAACACTCGACGCGACCGTCGACAAAAAATCCAAAGCGGCTTAACTGGTTGTCATTGTGCGCTTAGAACAAATAAATTGCACGACTGACTGTGAATGTATTTCCCGACCAGAATCGATAGGTATTCTGAAATCACAAAAACAAATGAGGTTCAGGCATGAGCCTAAACCTCATTGAAATGACGTGCTAGAAGAGATACGCCCCCCTACCACCTGGGTCATAGTCTGCATCCGCAAAACGCGCGCATTATATATCAAGTGCTTACGAGTGACATATGCACCCGCAAGAGGATTTGCTTCTAATAAATTCCGGTATCACGAGCCGTGCTTGATCACAGCGCTTTCCACTTTGCTCGCCAGTTGCGTGAGCGAGAGAGCCGCTGGACAACCCGGATCGGATTGCGCCAGCAATTGGCGCTTCATGATGGCTTGACGTACCGCAGGATCGACGGGGATGTCGCCCATGTGGATCAGTTTCAGCGGATGTTCGGAATCCTTGTTAACGAAGCGATCCAACACTTGCTGCAACTGTGTGGTGATGGCAGTGCCATCTCCGGTGCGCGCCACCTGATTGATGACCATACGTATGCTTTGGCGCTTCTGTTGCGCGCCTAACACCTTGATGGTGGCATAGGCATCGGTCAGCGCAGTCGGCTCTGGTGTCGCCACCAGCAGCACTTCGGAAGCCATGGACACTGCGAACAGCACCACGTCCGAGATACCCGCCCCAGTGTCCAGCAGCACGATGTCGTAGTTCGGCACCAGACTTTCCATGATGCGCAGGAAATCGTCGCGCACTTCGGGGGCCAGACGCGAATATTCCACCATGCCGGAACCAGCCAACAGTACCGAGAAACCGCCCGGTGCCTTGTAGATCGCATCTTCCAGTTTGGACTTTCCGGTGAAGACATCATGCAAGGTGATCTTGGGATAGAGATTGAGCACTACATCCAGATTCGCCAACCCTAGGTCGGCGTCCAGCACCAGCACGCGTAATCCGCGCTTGGCCAGTGCGGCAGCCAGATTAGCTGAGACGAAAGTCTTGCCGACGCCGCCCTTGCCGCTGGTGACTGCGATCACCTTGCTGCGCGAATTGAGTGCCAACGTCGGTTCAACTGCTGCGACTTGTGGTGGATTCGATACTTCGCTCATCTTCAATTCGCCCTGTTCATTTCAGTGTCTGCCACTGCACTGCTCGAAGTGTCACCTGCAATGCTTGCGGATGCAGGATCACCCAATAGGAGATGCCCGAACAACATTCCCTTTTCATCTGCACTAACGGCAACACCACGCTGTTCTTCAATGAAAACACGGTTGCGACCCGACGATTTCGCACGGTAGAGCTGTTCGTCCGCGCGTTCGGTCCACAGCTCTATCGTCGAGCGCACCCATTCAGGCGCATAGGCACCGCCGATACTGATGGTGACCTGTATCGTTTCCGACGGTGACACGGTGATGGCAAGCGCAGCCACTGCCTCGCGGATACGCTCCGCCACGACAGGGCCGAATGAACTTGGGCAATTGGGCAGGATGGCGGCGAACTCTTCGCCGCCGAAGCGCGACACGGTATCCATCGGTCGCACGCAGGATGCCAGACACTTGGAGACCGCCTGCAACACCAGATCGCCCGCATGGTGACCGTAGGTATCGTTGACCTTTTTGAAGTGGTCGATATCCATGATCAGCAACAAGACCGATTCGCCGGAACGCGCGACCGATTCGATCTCGCGGTTGAGCAGGTGATTGAAATGACGCCGGTTGGACAACCCCGTCAGCGGATCACGCAAGGAAAGCTCGCACAATCCGTCTAGGATGCTTTGCATGTAAACAACTGGTGAGTCTTCCAACTTAGGAAGTTCGCTCGATTGATCGTGCTCAAGCAAGGCACGCGCGTCGTCTAGGCGCAGATCGCTAAGTCGAATCACAGCAGAGTCAATCGCAGAAGCCACAGAATCACAGGAGGTCTATACGTTAAACGGAGGGGACATCCAACCGCACGGCACGCAGTATCCTTTTCCATGCTTGACCAGTCAATGTCAATCTAGCGTAACGCCCGGTCGCCTTCGCGGGGAATTCATTGTTCTGTCGAATGGCCGAGTAAAAGTCATCGACATTTGGATGACCAGCACACGCTGTGCCGAGCTGATCAAGCGGTTCTGAGTTCTGCCGAGAGGATTGAATGCGCTTCTTTGACTAAATCATTAACGAATCCAGAAGGCTGTCATTAACGACAGCTAACAACTTAAATCGCCAAGGCGACATGCAGAACTAAATGAAAAAATCTCTCAAACCTAGAAAGCAATAAAGGCTTCCATCACTGGAAGCCTTTATCTTGTTGGTGCGCCCGAAGAGATTCGAACTCCTGACCCCTTGGTTCGTAGCCTGTTTCAAAAAATCGCGCGCATTATATATCAATTAGTTACGAGTGGAACACACGATCAACATGCCTATTAATGCCTATGGATGTTGGGAAAGTCACGCAAAAGTCACGCAAACCACTTCTGCGATGTTGAAAAGCCAATTCCATATTGAGCTAGATACTACCAGACTCAATCTCAAGATACCGCCCCAATTTGCGCGTAGTAGGTAGAGCGACTGATGCTGTACTTCTGACAGACATCCTTCACGGTGATCTGTGGATCTGTGAGTAGCGCCCGAATCTCTCGCTTCTGTTTCTCATCCAGCTTTTCCTTTCGCCCACCAACACGGCCTCGCGCACGAGCAGCTTTCAATCCCTCGTTTGTGCGCTCCCGAATCAGATTGCGCTCGAACTCGGCAAACGAAGCGACCATGTGCATCATTAACTTGCCTGCGGCGGTCGAGGTGTCTATCGCTTCCGTCAACGATGCGAAGGCTACGCTCTTCGATTCAAGGTCACCCAAGATGCGTACCAGATCGGCCAAGCTGCGACCGAGGCGATCCAGTCGCCACACAACCAGGGTGTCGCCAGCGCGCAGAGCTTTCAGACAGTGTTCCAATTCAACGCGGTCGGCATTCTTGCCGCTTTTCACATCTGAATAGATGTGGGTACAGCCGGCTTTCATCAGCGCATCATTTTGCAGATCCAGATTCTGGTCGGCCGTTGATACTCGCGCATAGCCGATTCTTGTCGATTTGTTCATTTACTCACTCCTTTTTCAAACACAGATTCATGGACGGGTTGTTGGACACTTTAGGTTCAAAAAAGGGTGGGACTGCCCCACCCTTCTCCTGTGTCCGACAAATAGTCGTTTGTTGGACTGCTTTTATTTGTTTGTATACGCCAGATGACGCGCCTTGGTGGCTTCTAAGCGAGCCTTTGCTTCCGCCCTTCTTTTTTCAAGAGTTTGCTGTTTCAAAGACACAAACACATCGTCAATCTGTTTGGCAATTGCATCAATGCCATCCCATTTTTCGCTGACTAATCGCTCGTTTTTTTCCAAATGATTCTTGAACAACCAAATCGGTGCGCGTGACTCACCATCCTCACTAAATATTTGACTGACTGGGAGTGTGAAGCATCGCTCAACGACTTCAGACGACCATAGCTCAACGTCCAAAGTAGGATCACAAGCCTTGCGGATTACTTTCACCTTGAACTTGCCACTTTTTAAAGTTGTTCCTTTGCCTGAACGCTTAACCGTCACAGAGTCTCGTGTTGTTGCTGCAGCTAGTTTTTTCAAGAACTCATCGCGAAACTTCGTCATCAATGAATCGTCAGTTCGAATCGTAGTATTGACATCTCTCCACTGCCAAAGAGGGAGCCATACCACCCCGCCTACGGTGCTTACTTGGATTGCCTTCTCAGTCCTATGGAGAATCGGCCATTCGAAAGTTTGCTTCTCGCCCATATTTGATACAGTGATAATTACCTTATCTTTATCCATCCCCGCCGTCGTTGTAGAGCTCATTTCTATCCTTTTCTTGTTGAATGATTGTTGGTCACCACACTGTTAAATGTACAACTTTCAAATCCAAATTTGGATTCAAGAAGATGCGTTTTTCTGCACTATTTGATTTTTCCTTGGTGGAAGAACGGCGTGCCCATTCACATCAAAAATCATCCTGCGCATCGACCGCGACTTAACGCTGTCCATCGGGCCAAGCCTCCACCGTTCACAGTTATGAATAGCCATCGCATCTTTCCGATCCGATGACTTCACGCACTTGCCTTGGCCGAGGTGCGGGATATCTGGCGAGTAAGCTGAGCAGGTGATGCACTGAGCCATTTCAGCCAACTGTGAAAAATTGCGCTTCGAAAATAGTGCGCAAAAAGTAGATTACTATTAAAGAGAGGAAGGCCGAGAACTGGACGAAGATGTTTCCGCCGAAGCTGCACAGCAATCCCAAGATGATGCCGGTGATGATGTAGGTGATTTCAAATTTGCTCATGTTGCTCTCCTTAGTGTGTCAATTCGGTTTGTTTCAGAACGCGCTCAAGCTTCTCCTTTGCGCGCTTCACTGCTTGTACTGCGACTGCTTCATCTCTCATTGCCGAGTCCTTAGCGAACTTGCAGACGGCCAGCAATCTCACCGAGCCGCGCGCCTCTTGTTCCGCGTACTTCAATTCTTCGAGAGCCGTCTGGCTGGCAGCCAAGAATCTCTCAGCGCCACGCACCTCTTGCTCTGCGATCCTTACTTCAACTGATGTGTGTTCCAT
>JAVBYP010000085.1 GCA_030823965.1 Sideroxydans sp. | reverse complement strand
GCGTAGCTTCGAGCAATTTTCCCCCGTCGGCGGCGACCGCTAGGCGTGTCTTGAGGGTGTGAGTCCGGCCTTGGTGCTGATACTCGATCACGGCAGCATCGTCGATATGCCTTAGCTCACTCACCAGCGCGCCATAGATACAGGTGACGTCAGAGCTAGCCAAACCATTTTGCAACGCGGCATGCAACATCGTGTACGGCAAGACATAGCCAAGATCAGGCACCTTCATCTCTTCGGCACGCAAGGTGGTGTAGCCTGTAGTCTGTTTCTGCGTGACTTCGATCATCTTGATACCACTTACATCCCGCAAAGCATCCCAAGCTCCCAAGCGTTGCAATAAGAGTCGCGTACCGTAGGAGAGCGCCAGCGCGCGCGGATCGGTGGTATTCACTTCGGATTCCCGTGCCTCCAGCAGCACCACTTGCAATCCATTGCCCTGCAAAGCCAGCGCCAGTGCGGCGCCCACGGGACCGCCGCCGATGATGGCGACATCACATTGAGATTCATTCATGGCGCATGACCTCCTCGATCTCCATCACAGTCTTGGGTGCAGCTTGCGTCAACACCTCATTACCATTGGATGTAATGAGCACATCGTCTTCGATGCGGATACCGATGTTCCACAGGTCACGTGGCACACTGTCTGAGGGGCGGATGTAACAACCCGGCTCCACGGTCAGCACCATGCCGGATTGTAAAGGCCGCCAATTACCACCAACCTTGTATTCGCCCACATCGTGCACATCCATGCCCAACCAGTGGCCGGTGCGGTGCATATAGAACTGCTTGTAACTCTCGCTTTCCAGCACTGACTCGACCGAACCTTTGCATAGTTTCAAGTCGATGAAGCCCTGCGCCAAGACGCGCAATGCCGCCTCGTGCGGAGCGTTCCATGTATTGACTGGCCTTGCCGCCGCAATGGCCGCCGCTTGTGCGGCGAGCACGATCTCATACACGTCTTTCTGTGCCGCGCTAAAGTTGCCATTCACAGGGAATGTGCGCGTGATGTCTGAGGCATACCCCCTTAATTCACACCCGGCATCGATGAGTAGAAGGTCTCCATCGTTTAGGCGCGCATCGTTGCCGACGTAGTGCAAGGTACAAGCGTTCGCACCACCGGCGACAATGCTGGTGTAAGCCGGATGGCGTGCGCCATGGCGGCAGAACTCGTGTAGCAACTCGGCTTCTACTTCATATTCATATTGACCTGTGCGAGTGAATCGCATCGCGCGGCGATGCGCCTCACAGGACATTTGTGCCGCTGCGCGCATGATGCCCACTTCATGCTCGTCTTTGAACAGACGCATCTCGTTCAACAACTCACGCACATCACGTATCGTATTCGGCGCTTGAATACCTGAACGCGCTTTTGCTTTGACCGCTTCACGCGCTTTGATAAGCCGCACATCCCAATCCCCTCCGATGGGGTAGAACAACGCAAGCTGGTTACCCATCAACTCAACCAGCTTCTCATCTAGCTGTTCGATCGGATAAGCCATATCAAAACCGAAATGCTCGGCTGCTGCATCGGGGCCGTGACGAAAGCCATCCCACACCTCACGCTCCGCATTCTTTTCGCGGCAGAACAAGATGCTCTGAGGCTCATCGCCCGCGATCAATAGCAACACCGACTCCGGCTCGGCAAACCCAGTGAGGTAATAGAAATGACTGTCGTGGCGATAGTCGTAATGCGTGTCGGCATTGCGCGCCACTTCAGGCGCTGTAGGAATGACCGCAATCCCGTACTGCATCTTCTGCTGCAGAAGCTTGCGGCGTTGAACGTAGAGGGCAGTATCAGTCATGGGCAGCATTCTGCGATGCACGCAGTTGCTTGTCGAGTTCATCTAAGCGTTGTGGTGTGCCGACATCGACCCACACGCCTTGATGATGTTCACCACTGACTTTACCTGCGGCGATCTGCTCTCGTAGCAACGGCGCGAGCGGCGCTTTACTACCGCGAGGTATGTGACTAAACAAATCAGGCCGATATAGTCCGATGCCACTGAATGTCAGCTTAGGAGCAACGTCCGTCACTCTGGCTTGTTGCAAACCAAAATCACCCGCAAGGTGATGTGATGGGTTATCGACCAGCACAAGATGGATATTGTCTTTATCAACTTGCATCTGGGCTGCGAGAGCCGGTAAGCGCTCAAAATCGTAATCGCAATAAACGTCTCCATTGACCACTGCAAAAATATCGTCACCCAGCAAGTAAGAGGCGAATGCGATACCGCCTGCCGTTTCTAGTGCAGAACCTTCGTCCGAATAATGGATGGTCGCACCGAACTGGCTTCCATCACCGAGGGCATATTCGATCTGCACGCCGAGGTGGGCATGATTGATGACGAGATCGGTGATACCTGCGCGTACCAGACGCTCTATGTGCCATACGATGAGCGGCTTGCCACCCACTTGCAACAAGGGTTTTGGTGTGTGGTCGGTGAGCGGACGCATGCGTTCGCCGCGTCCCGCTGCTAGGATCATCGCCTTCAAGGGTTCGCACCCTCTTCATTCGATTGTTTGATCTGCATATTCAACTCGAGCAAGATGTTGAGCAAGGGCTTGAGGTCGATATAACGCTCGCATGCTTTGTGCAGATACTCCATCACCAGCGGCATGTCTTTCAGATACCCATCCTTACCATCACGGTGATACAAGCGAGCGAAGATGCCTAGTACCTTGATATGGCGTTGCGCCCCCATCATCTCGTAATCCCAATAAAAATCGGCAAAATCCTCTCGTACAGGCAGACCAGCCTTGCGCGCCTTTTCCCAATAGCGGATGAGCCAATCGATGATCTCAGCCTCTTCCCATCTGATGTATGCGTCTTTGAACAACGATGCGAGGTCGTAAGTGATGGGACCATAGACCGCGTCTTGGAAATCAAGAACACCCGGATTGGGTTCGCTGACCATCAAATTGCGCGAATGGAAATCACGGTGCACATACACACAGGGCTGAGACAGATTGTTCTTGATGATGCGAGCAAACACCTCCTCCAGCTTTGCCTGTTGTTTCGCAGTGAGCGTCACGCCCAGATGCTTGGCGATGTACCACTCTGGGAACAGATCGAGCTCGCGGCGCAATAGTGCTTCGTCATAAGGTGGTAGCTCGTTCGGCTTGGAGGCAAGCTGTATCTTGATGAGGGCATCGATCGCATGATCGTAAAGACCGCGTGCGCTCCCCACATCCAACGCTTGTAGGTAGGTGGTATTGCCTAGGTCTGACAGCAGCAAGAAGCCTTGTGCCAGATCTTGTGCATACACATGTGGCACATGCGCTCCTGCTTCCTCGAACAGCTTACCGATGTGCAAAAATGGCTTGCAATCCTCATGTTGAGGCGGAGCATCCATCACGACTTTGGTACTGCCGTCGGCGAAGGTGGCTCGGAAGTAGCGGCGGAAGCTGGCATCTGCCGATGCGGGAGCGAGGGTGAAGGTTTGATCAGGGTAGAGGCTGGAAAGCCAATCGGAAAGCTGTTTCTGACGTTGCATTTGATTGCCTTAATATGGGATTTGTGAGATTTTAGCACCTTAAATTATTTGCCCTACCCATGCTTCGTCTTCCGCGTTTTGCGCTCCTTCTACTAACCCTCGCCTCTGCCCCTTGGGCTCACGGCGAAGACGCGCCTGTTCCGCTCAAGATCGACCGCACCTTCAACAGACTCCCCGCCACCGAAGAACCATCGACCGCCTTCTTCATCGCCGACCATATCGAGTCCAAACATGGAGAGAAGTTGGTCGCCAGTGGCAATGCACAACTACGCCAAGATGGACAGATGGTTTCTTCCGATCTACTGACTTACGACGAAGTCAGCAAAGATCTCATCGCTGAAGGCAACGTAAGGATCGAGCAGAACGACACTGCTGTGGTCGGCCCAAGACTCCAGATGAATTTGGATACCAACATGGGTGACATGCAACAGCCACAATTCACTTTTACCGAGACGGGAGGACGCGGATCCGCAGAGGTCGCACATATCGTCAGTCGCAAAGAATATGAGTTCGATGGAGCGACCTACACCACCTGCCCCATCAATAACGACGATTGGTTGCTCAAGATGTCACGCTTGGATATCGATCGCGCATCGCAAGTAGGAACTGCCTACAACGCGCGCGTCCTTTTCATGGGGCTACCCATCCTCTACTCACCCTGGATGAATTTCCCCCTAAGCGATAAGCGACGTACCGGCTTACTCGGCCCCACCTTTGGTAGTACCACCACAGGCGGTTCTGAGATGACAGTTCCGCTATACCTGAACGTAACGGACAATTTCGACGCGACCATCTCTCCTCGCTATATGAAGAAGCGCGGCACACAGTTCAACAACGAGTTCCGCTACCTGCAACCGAGTTCTGTCGGCGAAGTCCATGCTGATGTACTGCAATCAGACATGATCAGCCAGACCGACCGCACACGCTTCTCTATAAAGCATCTTCAGAAACTGGGGGGCGGATTCAGTGGCTATCTCAATCTGAATCGCGTGTCAGACAACAACTACTACCGGGATCTGGCAGACAACCTGAATGCCACCTCGCAAACCAACTTGCTACAAGAAGGCGTATTGAATTATTCAGGCGGATGGTGGAATGCAGCAGCACGTGTTCAACATTATCAGACCTTGCAAGATCCGCTGGCACCCGTAGTAGAACCCTATTGGAGGCACCCTCAGGTCGGCATCAGTGCGCAACGTACGGCGTTCGGCAGCAATATTTCCGTCACCAGCGAATATGTCGACTTCCGCCATCCAACCTTGGTCAATGGGCAAAGGTCGATGATATACCCCTCACTCAGCTACCCCTTGCTGAACTCCCCAGGGTATTTTCTGACTCCCAAGGTAGGGATACATAGCACGCGCTACACACTCGACGCCAATAGCAGTGGCTATGAAACGAGTAGCACGCGCACCCTCCCCATCATGAGCCTAGATGGTGGCTTGATATTCGAGCGCAACGATTCTTTCTTAGGAAATGGCTACATGCAGACTTTGGAGCCCCGTTTCTATTACGTACGCATCCCCTACGAAGACCAGAGCAATTTACCCAACTTCGACACGGCACAAGCGCCTTTTAGTTTTGGACAGATGTTCACCGAGAACCGGTTCTTGGGTAACGACAGGGTCGGTGATGCGGACATGCTGACCCTCGCTCTGACATCGCGCGCCATCGATGATGACGATGGCACAGAACGCGTCCGTGTGGCCGTAGCCGAGCGCTTCAGCTTCAAGTCACCCCAAGTGAACCTAGTGACCCCCACTGATAACAACAGTCGCTCCGATATATTGACCACGATAGGAGGCAAACTCACCCGTTCCTGGCGGCTGGACAGTCTGTTTCAATACAATCCCAACCTAGGGCATGTGGAATCGTATAACGCTGCGGCCCGCTATAACCCTGAGGCAGGCAAGCTACTCAACCTCGGCTATCGCTACACACGTGACGTATTACGCCAGATGGACGTGTCGACACAATGGCCCATCACGGGGCGTTGGCACGCAGTAGGGCGCCTCAACTATTCTCTCCAAGATGACCGTATCGTGGAGGCTTTGGGCGGGCTTGAGTATAATCAGGACTGTTGGTCACTCCGTTTGATCGCGCAAAGCTTTGCGACCGCGACGAAAGAAAGTACCACTGGGATATTTATCCAACTGGAGCTGAACGACTTTGTTCGCATCGGTTCCGATCCACTCGCAGCTTTGCGCTCCAGCGTGATGGGTTACACAAAGCTGAACGACCTGCCCGTCGCAACGCCCGTCAAAGGCCTGCAATAACCCGAGAAGAATATGCAAATCAAAATCGTCGCCCTCCTTTTTCTGTGCATTTTTTCCGCTTCTTCGTTCGCGGCAGAACCCGTCGTGCTCGACCGTATCAGAGCCGTGGTGAATGACGATGTCATCACCCAGCAAGAGCTCACGGCACGTCTGAACGCGGCCATCAAACAACTCCAGAAGCAAGGTACGCTCCTTCCCGACAACAACATCTTGGAAAAGCAAGTGTTGGAACGCATGATCACGGAGATGTTGCAAAGCCAGTTCGCCAAAGAGAATGGCTTGCGAG
>JAVBYP010000203.1 GCA_030823965.1 Sideroxydans sp. | reverse complement strand
AATGGCGCAAAGCTGAGATCTCTTGAATGAAGGGCAGTAGTTCGTTCTTATCCTGCATCAGGTCTGCTTTGTTGATGACTAGGATCACTGGACGATCCTGCGGCAACAGCTCCAATACTTGCTTATCGCGCTCATCGAAATGGCGCGCTTCCAATACGAACAGAACAACATTCACTTCACGCAGACTATTGGTGACCACGCGATTCATGCTGCGATTCAGCGCATTGGTATGTTGCGTCTGGAAACCTGGTGTATCGACGAAGACGAACTGCGTCTTGTCTTCGGTGAGGATACCAGTGATGCGATGGCGCGTGGTCTGCGCCTTGCGCGAAGTGATGCTGATCTTTTGCCCGATAAGGTGGTTGAGCAATGTCGATTTGCCCACGTTCGGGCGGCCAACGATGGCGATGAAGCCGCTGTGGAGATTTTCTGTTTCAGTCATTTTTGGATTCTCTTATACGCCGCTTCAGCGGCAACTTGTTCTGCTACACGGCGACTGTGGCCTTCACCGCGCGTCTTGATCTTCAACTTCTCTATCTCGCATTCGACCTCGAATGTCTGCGCATGCGCCTCGCCTTTGATCTCAATGACAGAATATTTGGGTAGCGAGAATTTTCGACCTTGCAGATACTCTTGCAATTGCGTCTTAGCATCCTTACCCAAGCTCTGAATATCCATCTTGGCGATGAAAGGGACATACAAGCCCAGCACTACTTTCTCTGCTGTCTCAAAATCCGAATCTAGGAGGACAGCGCCGAACACTGCCTCCAAAGCATCTGCCAGGATAGAAGGACGGCTGGCACCCGCGCTCCTAAGCTCGCCTTCGCCCAAAGCCAACAACTCACCGATGTTCAACTGCTGTGCAAGTACAGCCAGTGTTTGTTGGTTGACCAGATTGGAGCGCAGGCGAGAGAGGTCGCCTTCAGGCACGTCTGGATAGGTAAGGTAAAGATATTTGGCGATAGTGCAGTTGAGGACACTATCGCCAAGGAACTCCAAACGCTCGTTATGTGCAGAACTATAGCTACGGTGCGTCAAAGCACGCTGCAACAAGGCAGACTGGTCGAACTGATATCCAAGCTGCCTACACAGCGCCGCGTGCTTCATCTAATGTTTTTATTTACTACTAGGATTAAATTCAAGCAGTAGCGTGACATTTCCCACGAGAGGTACCTTCACAAAATAGTGAGCACTTAACGTAATATTTCCATTCTCACTGTCGATAGAAATATCATCTACGTTCAGATCATTTATGTCGTTGATAGAAGCTCGTTTGCGATATGACATCTCGATCTCTCCAACAGAAGCTCCTCGCAAAGCTGGATCCGATGCGATCTCTCGGAAAATCTCACTAATTTGGGCACTATGTATATAGGTTGGGATTAGCTTCATGCCAAATATTGCAACCACGATGAGCAAAAATCCACCAAAGATGAATCCCGTAAAACTCATACCGCGTTGTGCAACTCTTAAACTATTCATGTGCAAGACTCCTCTTAACAGAAACCTAGTCGATCGACAGACCGATACGTTCCAATTCACCAAAATTCATCCAGATGAAGAAGGCTTTACCCACGACCATCTCATCTGGCACGAATCCCCAGTAGCGACTGTCACGACTGTTATCTCGATTGTCGCCCATCATAAAATAGTGGCCGGCAGGTACAGTACAGCGCATCTCCTCGGCACTATAACTGCACTGCTCATGCATTGGAAAGGCATCCACACTAGCTAGATGGATGGAAGGCATCTCCGGATTGACCAAGATCGGATGCTTCATACCTGTCAGATCCTCGGTATAGCTTTCCGTATGCACGAAATTCAAGCCGCTCTCCAAGAAATTGTAGTCGTCGCCACGCACCCTAGGCTGTTCCACCCCATTCACCCAAAGCCGTTTATCACGATAGACCAGAACGTCACCAGGCAGGCCGATGGTGCGCTTGATGTAATCGATCGAAGGGTCATTGGGAAAATGGAAGACCATCACATCGCCACGTTGCGGCTGATTCACTTCAACGATCTTTTTATTCACGATGGGCAGGCGTAAACCGTAGGTGTAACGATTCACCAAGATGAAGTCACCCACGTGTAGTGTCGGCACCATCGAACTGGACGGGATCTTGAACGGCTCGACCACGAATGAGCGCAACACGAAGACAGCGAGGATGACTGGGAAGAAACTCTTGGAGTATTCCACCCACCAAGGTTCTTTAGCATCAGCGGCGCGCTGCGCACGCAGGGCGTACTTATCTAACAACCAGACTGCACCAGTCACGACCAACAATACGAACATCACTATGGCAAACGTCATCTTGGCTCCGCTTATTTATCATCCACACGCAGGATGGCCAAGAAAGCTTCTTGCGGGATCTCGACGCTGCCTACTTGTTTCATACGTTTCTTACCCGCCTTCTGCTTTTCCAACAGTTTGCGTTTACGCGAGATGTCACCACCGTAACATTTCGCCAGAACGTTCTTGCGCAAGGCTTTGACGTTCTCACGCGAGATGATGTTGGCACCGATAGCTGCTTGGATCGCCACATCGAACATCTGGCGCGGGATCAATTCACGCATCTTTGCGGCCACTTCACGACCACGATATTGGCTGTTTGCACGGTGCACGATGATGGAGAGAGCATCCACTTTCTCGCCATTGATGAGCATGTCCACTTTCACCACATCGGCAGTACGATACTCTTTGAACTCGTAATCCATGGAAGCATAGCCGCGCGACACCGATTTCAGCTTGTCGAAGAAATCCAACACTATCTCGCCCATGGGCATCTCGTATTGCAACAAGACTTGTTTGCCGTGGTAACTCATATCCAGTTGTACGCCACGCTTTTGCGTACACAAAGTGATGACCGCGCCGACGTATTCCTGCGGCATGTAAAGATTCACATGAACGATAGGCTCTCGGATCTCTTCTATCTTAGACACATCTGGTAACTTGGAAGGGTTGTCTACCGTGAGCACAGTACCGTCACGCAATACCACTTCGTAGATTACCGTCGGCGCGGTCGTGATCAAGTCCATATCGAACTCGCGCTCCAAGCGTTCCTGCACGATCTCCATATGCAACAGACCAAGGAAGCCACAGCGGAAGCCAAAACCCAGCGCCTGTGACACTTCTGGCTCGTATTGCAAAGAAGCATCGTTCAGCTTCAGCTTTTCCAATGAATCGCGCAGTGCTTCATATTGATTAGATTCGACCGGGAACAATCCCGCGAACACTTGCGGCTGAACTTCTTTGAATCCCGGCAATGCACTGCTGGCCGGGCGTGTGACTGAGGTGACTGTATCGCCCACCTTGGCATCTTTCAGTTCCTTGATGCCGGCGATCACAAATCCCACTTGCCCTGCGGACAAGGAATCGCGGTTCTGCGACTTAGGTGTGAACACGCCCACATGCTCAGTGAGATGTTGTGCACCGTTCGCCATGAACAATATCTTGTCTTTGGGCTTGAGTGTGCCGTTGACGATACGCACCAGCATCACCACGCCGACATAGTTGTCGAACCATGAGTCGATGATCAATGCCTGCAAAGGAGCAGTTGCATCACCCTTAGGAGGCGGCACCTTCAAAATGAGTGTTTCCAGCACGTCTTCTACGCCCAAGCCGGTCTTAGCTGAACAGCGAACGGCTTCTTGCGCGTCGATCCCGATGACGTCTTCGATCTCGGCGATAGCGTTCTCAGGATTGGCAGACGGCAAGTCGATCTTATTCAGCACAGGTACGACTTCGACACCCAGATCGAGTGCGGTATAACAGTTCGCTACCGTCTGCGCTTCGACCCCTTGCGAGGCATCAACGACCAACAATGCCCCTTCACAGGCAGAAAGTGATCGAGAGACCTCGTACGAGAAGTCCACGTGCCCTGGGGTGTCGATCAGATTGAGGTTGTATATCTGACCATCTCGGGCTTTGTAACTCAGCGCGGCCGTTTGCGCTTTGATGGTGATGCCACGCTCGCGCTCGATATCCATCGAGTCAAGGACTTGCTCTTCCATCTCGCGATCAGACAAGCCTCCACATAAGTGGATGATGCGGTCTGCCAAGGTGGATTTACCGTGGTCGATATGGGCGATGATGGAGAAATTACGGATATGCTGCATGAGGCTCAAAATATAAATATCCCGTCAAATTCGGCGGTTGCGCGAGGCGCGCATTCTAGCCGATTTGACGGGATACGTGGTCAGACCTTGGCGCTATTGTTTCTCGTCCAAACGGATAGGTACATACACAGTACCGTCGCTACGACGCACCAAGAGGGCGATATTGCGCCCCTGCTCCACTTTTTTGAGTACCTCATTGAATTGCTCGACTGTGCGTAGTTCGATGTTGCCGATAGCTAGGATCACGTCACCTCGCTGAAGCTCACTGCGCGCAGCTGCACCCTTCACATCTTCCACCAACAATCCACCGTCGATTTGAAGCTCGGCTTTTTGCTCATCGTTGAGCTGACTTAGCGTCAGCCCAAGACGGCTCACACTTTGCGACTGAGATTGATCTTCTTTGTTGCCCTTGGCACCTACCTTTTCGGCACTGTCCTGTATTTCGCCCACCACCAAAGGCACTTCCAAGACCGCGCCTTTTCGCCACAATTGCACCATCACTTTGTTACCCGGCTTGGTTGCGGCAACGATCCTTGGCAGGTCTGCGGATTTGGCAACGACTTTGCCGTCGAATTTAAGGATGACATCACTCGCCTTCACGCCAGCCTTATCAGCCGGCCCGCTCTTCTCGACGCCCGAGATGAGCGCCCCTGATGGCTTAGCCAGACCAAATGAATCCGCCAACTCCCGCGTGACTTCTTGGATGCTCACACCGATACGACCCCGCGTTACTTTACCTGTCACACGCAACTGATTGACCACATCCATCGCCACATCGATAGGGATGGAGAAAGACAACCCCATGTAACCGCCCGAACGGCTATAGATCTGGGAATTGATACCCACCACCTCACCCTTCATATTGAACAAAGGACCACCTGAATTGCCTGGATTGATCGCCACATCGGTCTGAATGAAAGGAACGAAATTCTCCTGCGGGAGCGAACGCCCCTTGGCACTGACGATACCAGCGGTGACACTGCTGTCGAATCCGAAAGGCGAACCGATGGCCAACACCCACTCTCCCACCTTGAGCAGCTCTGGGCTACCTAGCGTGACTTTAGGCAACCCGGTCGCCTCGATCTTGAGTAGTGCCACATCGGTGCGTTTGTCCGCTCCGATCACCTTGGCCTTGAACTCCCTCTTATCTGATAGGCGCACCGTGATCTGGTCTGCACGATCCACCACATGTGCATTGGTCAGGATGTATCCATCTGCACTGATGATGAAGCCAGACCCCAGAGACTGAGATTCCTGCTCACGCGGCATTTGCGGGGCGAAACGTTTGAAGAACTCGTAGAACGGATCATTCTCTGGCAGGTTAGGCATCCCCTGAAAACCTTGTGGCGCACGAACTATCTGCGTGGTGCTCACGTTCACCACCGCCGCACCTTGCTTTTCCACTAGGCCAGTAAAATCAGGCAGGTCTTTAGCCAAAGCGATATGCGTAGTTAAGATGCCTAAAGCCAACACGAGAAGACGCTTGATCATATTTTCCTCACGAACAAAGAAATGGGATTAGGAACGAAGTACGACGACAGACTGAACGATGGCTCTTGATTCATTGGAAGCGGGCCAATATTTGCCCACAGCAAACCCGCCACCTAATCCGACTAAAGAACCGATCAATGCATAGCCATCACGCGTGGCCGCATCGTGGGCGAATGAGACACCAAGGAATCCTGCACCCAACATGAACAGTAGTGGCAGCAGATACATGCGCCAAGAACTATGCAATAGACTTCCCTCTGGCAATGAGATGATCACTTCATCCCCTACTTTTGCCTGTGCTTGGTTGAGCACGATGAAACTGCGTGGCTGGCTACTACAGAACATCTTCGTCAATTTACCGCTGCCACAACCACCTTCGCTATTGCAATGGCCGCACCCCCCGCCACCAAGCGGGCTGATCTCCGCCTCCCGCCCTTGTGTTTTAAGCACGATGGCACGCATCTCCAGCATCTTAATCCCCTGCGTAGCGCACTGA
>JAVBYP010000017.1 GCA_030823965.1 Sideroxydans sp. | reverse complement strand
CAACGTATCGATCACAGTTGCGCTGATCAACCCGATCGCGATGGAAGAAGGTCTGCGTTTCGCTATCCGTGAAGGCGGTCGTACCGTCGGTGCGGGTGTGGTTGCTAAGATCATCGAGTAAAGATACAATGCGCGCCCTCGCGAGGCTGCGGCCTCGCGTTTTCGTTCTTTAAACCAGCGGTTCTACCGCGTAGAAGCAAGAGAAGATTATGCAAAGTCAAAAAATTCGCATTCGCCTCAAGGCGTTCGACTATCGTTTGATCGACCAATCCGCGTTGCAAATCGTGGATACGGCAAAGCGCACAGGCGCTGTGGTCAAAGGTCCGGTTCCGTTGCCAACCAAGATCGAGCGTTTCGACGTGTTGCGTTCGCCACACGTGAACAAGACTTCGCGTGATCAGTTCGAGATTCGCACTCACTTGCGCTTGATGGACATCATCGATCCAACTGATAAGACAGTTGATGCATTGATGAAGCTCGATCTGCCAGCAGGTGTGGACGTAGAGATCAAGTTGCAGTAATTGCTTTAAGTAGTTCGGTTTTTTTAGTGGTTCGTAGTATTTGCAGTATGGATCGGCTGACCAATTGAAGTCAGCCCCTTAATAAAGGAAATTAAAATGAGTTTAGGACTTGTCGGTCGCAAGATTGGCATGACCCGTATCTTTACTGACGACGGTACATCGTTGCCAGTGACGGTATTGGACGTGTCCAATAATCGTGTCACCCAAATCAAAACTGCTTCCACCGATGGTTACAGTGCAGTGCAGGTCGCGTATGGTACGCGCCGTGCAAGCCGTGTGACCAAGGCAGCTGCTGGGCATTACGCCAAAGCAGGTGTCGAGGCTGGCAGCATCTTGAAAGAATTCACCGCTACGCCTGAGCAGCTCGCTGCTTTGACGCTAGGCGGAAACGTCGGCGTGGACCTGTTCCAAGTCGGTCAAAAAGTCGATGTGACTGGCGTGACGATCGGTAAAGGCTATGCTGGTACCATCAAGCGTCACCACTTCAAATCTGGCCGTGCGACACACGGTAACTCCAAGTCTCACAACGTTCCAGGTTCTATCGGTATGGCGCAAGATCCAGGCCGTGTGTTCCCTGGTAAGCGCATGACTGGTCACTTGGGTGACGTGCAGCGCACTGTGCAGAATCTCCAAATCGTTCGTATCGATGCTGAGCGCCAGTTGTTGTTGGTGCGTGGTGCCGTGCCTGGTGCGCCTGGTGGCGACGTGGTCGTGCGTCCAGCTGTGAAAGTGGGGGCATAATGGAACTCAAGGTTATCAACGAAAACGGCAAGGCCGGTGCGAGCATGAATGCATCCGACGACTTGTTCGGTCGTGAATACAACGAAGCGCTGGTGCATCAACTGGTGACGGCTTATCAAGCCAACGCTCGTTCTGCCAACAGCAAGCAAAAGGGTCGTAGCGAGATCGCTAAGTCCACTCGCAAGCCATTCGCGCAAAAGGGTACAGGTCGTGCTCGTGCGGGTATGGCATCCAGCCCATTGTGGCGTGGTGGCGGTAAGATCTTCCCGAACAGCCCAGATCAAAACTACACACAAAAGATCAACCGCAAGATGTATCGCGCTGGTCTGGCATCCATCTTCTCCAAATTGGTGAGCGATGGTCGTTTGAGCGTGATCGACGCATTGTCGGTCTCTGCACCTAAGACCAAGCTGTTGGCCGATAAGATCAAGGGCATGGGTCTGCAAGACGCTCGCCTGTTGATCATCACTGACAACATCGATGAGAACCTGTATCTGTCATCGCGCAATCTGCCAAACGTACTGGTGGTCGAAGCTCATCAGGCTGACCCAGTGAGTCTAGTGCGTTTCTCCAATGTCTTGGTGACACGTGGTGCGATCGCGAAAATCGAGGAGTTGCTGGCATGAGCACACCAAAATTTAATGAAGAGCGTCTGCTGAACATCCTGCTGGCTCCGCAAATCTCCGAAAAAGCGACTTTTGTCGCGGAGAAGAACGAGCAAGTGATCTTCCGTGTCGTTAACGATGCGACCAAGCCTGAAGTGAAGGCCGCTGTCGAGAAGTTGTTCAACGTCACTGTCGATAGCGTTCAGATCAGCAATGTCAAAGGCAAGCAAAAGCGTTTTGGTCGTTCCATCGGTCGTCGTCAAGACTGGAAGAAGGCCTACGTATGTCTGGCAGCGGGTCAAGAGATCAACTTTGCCGCAAGCGAGCAGGGGTAAAACATGGCACTGATTAAACTAAAACCAACTTCTCCTGGTACCCGTGCCGTTGTGCGCGTGGTCAACAAAGAACTGCACAAGGGTAAACCTGAGGCGTCTTTGCTGGAAAAGAAGACACGTACCGCTGGCCGTAACAACAACGGTCACATCACTACCCGTCACATGGGTGGTGGACACAAGAAACATTACCGTCTCGTTGATTTCAAGCGCGACAAAGATGGTATTCCTGCGACAGTCGAGCGCTTGGAGTATGACCCTAACCGTACGGCACACCTAGCTTTGCTGGTGTACGCGGATGGTGAGCGTCGTTACATCATCGCTCCTAAAGGTATCTCGGCTGGTGCACAACTGATCAGTGGTTCTGAAGCGCCGATCAAAGCAGGTAATGCTTTGCCGCTGCGCAACATCCCAGTCGGTTCTACCATCCATGCGATCGAGATGTTGCCAGGCAAAGGTGCTCAGTTGGCGCGTTCCGCTGGTGCATCCGTGCAGTTGTTGGCGCGTGAAGGCAGCTACGCTCAATTGCGTCTGCGTTCTGGTGAGATCCGTAAGGTACACATCGACTGCCGCGCAACTTTGGGCGAAGTCGGTAATGGCGAACACTCTCTGCGCTCCATCGGTAAAGCCGGTGCGAATCGTTGGCGCGGTATCCGTCCAACCGTGCGCGGTGTGGTGATGAACCCAGTCGATCACCCACACGGTGGTGGTGAAGGTAAGACCGCGGCAGGTCGTCATCCAGTCAGTCCATGGGGTGTACCAGCCAAAGGCTTCCGTACACGTCGCAACAAGCGTACGACCGGTATGATCGTTCGCCGTCGCTTTCAGGCTTAAGGGGTAATCAGATATGGCACGTTCAATCAAAAAAGGCCCGTTCGTCGACCTGCATCTGCTGAAGAAAGTGGAAACAGTTCGTGCAACCAACGACAAGCGCCCAGTCAAGACTTGGTCTCGTCGTTCTACCGTGTTGCCTGACTTCGTCGGCTTGACTATCGCAGTGCATAACGGCAAGCAGCATGTGCCCGTTTATGTTTCCGAAAACATGGTTGGCCACAAACTGGGTGAGTTCTCTTTGACTCGCACCTTCAAAGGCCACGCTGCTGATAAAAAAGCAGTCGCTAAGAAATAAGGAGACATAGATGAGTACAAAAGCAGTCATCCGTGGTGTTCGTATCTCGGCGCAAAAAACGCGTTTGGTCGCTGACCAGATCCGTGGCTTGCCCGTCGCACAAGCGCTGAACATTCTTACTTTCAGTCCTAAGAAAGCTGGCGGTATCGTCAAGAAAGCATTGGAATCCGCTATCGCTAATGCAGAGCACAATGACGGTGCAGACATCGACGAATTGAAAGTCACAACAATCTACGTGGATAAGGGCGCTTCTCTGAAGCGCATGATCCCGCGCGCTAAAGGCCGCGGTACAGGCATCGAGAAGCAGTCCTGCCACATCACGATCACCGTCGGGAGCTAAGCCATGGGTCAGAAAATTCATCCAATCGGATTTCGCCTGAGCGTCCAAAAGAACTGGACATCCAAGTGGTATTCCAACAGCAAGAACTTCTCTGAGTTGTTGCTCAAAGACATCGAGGTTCGTGACTATCTGAAGAAGAAGCTGGCAGGCGCTGGCGTTTCCAAGATCGTCATCGAGCGTCCAGCCAAGAACGCCAAGATCACTATCTACACAGCACGTCCTGGTGTGGTGATCGGCAAGAAAGGTGAAGACATCGAGCATCTGCGCAATGAGCTGAAGAAGCGTATGGGTCTGCCAGACGTTGGTCTGAACATCGAAGAAGTGCGCAAGCCTGAGATCGATGCTCAACTGATCTCTGAGTCCATCACTCAGCAATTGGAAAAACGCATCATGTTCCGTCGTGCGATGAAGCGCGCTATGCAGAACGCGATGCGTCTGGGTGCTCAGGGCATCAAGATCATGAGTGGCGGTCGTCTGAATGGTATCGAGATCGCACGTACCGAGTGGTATCGCGAAGGCCGTGTGCCATTGCATACACTGCGTGCTGACATCGACTACGGCTTCTCCGAAGCAAAGACCACCTACGGCATCATCGGTGTCAAGGTTTGGGTCTACAAGGGTGATGCCAATTCACAGCAAGAAGTCGCTGCACCAGTTGCGGCCGAGCCAGAAAAGAAAGTAAGAAAGTCGGGAGCTAAACATGCTACAGCCAGCTAGAAGAAAGTACCGCAAAGAGCAAAAAGGCCGTAACACAGGCGTTGCTACTCGCGGCAATAAAGTGAGCTTCGGTGAGTTCGGTCTGAAAGCCGTTGCACGCGGTCGTTTGACTGCGCGTCAGATCGAAGCGGCACGTCGTGCCATGACTCGTCACATCAAGCGCGGTGGTCGTATCTGGATCCGTATCTTCCCAGACAAGCCGATCTCGCAGAAGCCGGCCGAAGTCCGTATGGGTAACGGTAAGGGTAATCCTGAGTACTACGTCGCCGAGATTCGTCCGGGCAAGATGTTGTACGAGATGGACGGTGTGGATGAGAAGTTGGCGCGCGAAGCGTTCTTGTTGGCCTCTGCAAAATTGCCGATCGCCACGACATTTGTAGTTAGACAGGTAGGGGCGTGATCATGAAGGCGAGTGAACTGAAGAACAAATCGGTAGCCGATCTGCAAGAAGAGTTGTTGTCCTTGAACAAGGCGCAGTTCGGTATGCGTATGCAATTGGCGACACAGCAACTGAGCAACACAAGTCAGTTGAGCAAAGTGCGTCGCGACATCGCGCGTGTGAAAACAGTATTGACTGAAAAAGGTGTGCAGCAATGAGCGAAACCACTCTGAAACGTGCGCTGACCGGAACTGTGGTCAGCAACAAGATGGACAAGACCGTCACTGTGTTGGTTGAGCGCAAGGTCAAGCATCCAGTCTTGGGTAAGATCGTCCGTGTTTCCAAGAAGTACCACGCACATGCCGAGAACAATGAGTTCGGTCAAGGTGATGTGGTCACTATCGAAGAGACTCGTCCGCTGTCCAAGACCAAGTCTTGGCGTGTGACCAAACTACTTGAGAAAGCTCAAGAAGCATAATTTTTCATTTAGTGCTTGCGCATGTAGGCAAGTTTGAATAGAATGCGCGGCTTCGTTTCACCGTCGCTTGCGGCGGCCTAACCCGAACGGGTTCCAAAACTAGCCGCCGCGGGCGGACAAAGTTGGAGATTGATAAATGATACAAATGCAGTCTGTTTTGAATGTAGCTGACAACACCGGCGCACGCTCTGTTATGTGCATCAAAGTGTTGGGCGGTTCCAAGCGTCGTTACGCTAGCGTAGGCGATGTGATCAAGGTCAGCATCCGTGATGCGGCTCCTCGTTCACGCGTCAAAAAAGGCGAAGTGTACAGCGCGGTTGTGGTGCGTACTGCCAAGGGCGTTCGTCGCTCTGACGGTTCTCTGATCAAGTTCGATGGCAATGCTGCAGTGTTGCTTAACAACAAGTTGGAGCCGATCGGAACACGTATCTTCGGACCAGTCACTCGTGAATTGCGCACTGAGCGCTTCATGAAGATCGTGTCCCTGGCGCCGGAAGTGCTGTAAGCGATAGTCGAGGATAAATCATGCGCAAGATCAAAAAGAATGACGATGTGATCGTCTTGGCCGGTAAAGACAAAGGTAATCGTGGCAGCGTGTTGAGCGTTGCAGATGAATTTGTGCTGGTGAGTGGCATCAACAAAGTCAAGAAACACCAGAAGCCGAATCCGGTGAAGGGTACGACTGGCGGCATCGTGGAAATCGAGAAGCCGATCCATATTTCCAATATCGCCATCTATAACGCGTCCACCAAAAAGGCGGATCGTGTTGGCGTGAAGTCGCTGGAGGACGGTCGCAAAGTGCGCGTGTTCAAGTCCAGTGGCGAAGTGATTGCGTAAGGGGTATTAAATGGCTCGTTTAAACGACTACTACAC
>JAVBYP010000166.1 GCA_030823965.1 Sideroxydans sp. | reverse complement strand
TTGCTGATGGGGAACACGCGGATGTTCTCTCCAGCATTCACGCGGGTGTTGTAGGTATCCCACAACTCTGGACGTTGGTTCTTAGGATCCCACTGCCCGAACTCATCGCGGAAGGAGAAGATGCGTTCTTTGGCACGCGCTTTTTCTTCATCACGTCGCGCTCCGCCCATGCAGGCGTCGAAACCGAACTCGGCGATGGTCTCAAGCAAGGTCACTGATTGGAACGGGTTGCGTGGCTTGCTCTCGTCTTTGATGACGATGCTGCCGCGCTTGATGGAATCCTCCAACGAACGCACGATGAGGCGCTCGCCCAAGTCTGCCGCCAACTTGTCGCGGCAAGCGATGACTTCAGGAAAGTTGTGCTCGGTGTCGATGTGTACCAGCGGGAACGGGAACTTGGCAGGACGGAACGCCTTCTCCGCGATGCGCAACATCACGATGGAATCTTTGCCACCCGAGAACAGCAGCGCCGGATTTTTGCACTCGGCCGCGACCTCGCGCATGATGTGGATGGATTCGCTCTCGAGTGCGTCCAGATGGGTGAATGTATGTTTGCTCATGTTGTGATCTACCAGTTTCATTTCAAATCTTCCTTTCGCTACTTTAGATGGCAGCCCCTTCGGTCAGCACCAATCTATCGTCTTGTTTCTTTCGATTGACGTGCAATCCGCATTCTTTGTGTGCAGGGTCTTCCCACCACCAGCGACCCGCACGAATGTCTTCCCCCGGTGTGATGGCGCGTGTGCAAGGCGCGCAACCCAAACTGGGGTAGAACTGGTCGTGTAGATCGTTGTACGGAACATCGTATTGGCGGATGTAGGCCCACACGTCGTCGTTCGTCCAGTCCAATAGTGGATTGAACTTTTGTATCCCGTTGTCTACATCGAAGGATGAGACTTCCATCGTCCCGCGTGTCACCGCCTGATCACGGCGCATGCCCGTGATCCAAGCTTTGACGCCTTTCAATGCACGGCGCAGCGGTGCCACTTTGCGCACTTGGCAGCATGCTTTGCGTGCCGCCAAGCTGTCGTAGAAGCCATTCACACCATGCTGTGCGACATACAACTCCACTTGCGCAGCGTCGGGGGAATACACGACCAAGGGCACGTTGTAACGATTGCGTACTTGTTGCATCAGGTCATATGTCTCTTGCGGCAAACGACCTGTGTCCAGACTGAACATGTCGATGTTGGGTTGGTGCTTGGCGATGAGATCGGTGAGCACCATATCCTCGGCCCCCAGACTGTTAGCGAAGGTCACAGGCGAGAACTCGCGTACGGCCTGCGCCAATATGGCGACGGTCTGGTCAATTTTGTGTTGTAGATCACTCATGCTGCGACTCCTCGTGTGACGCGTTTGAACAGTGGAGCATCGGTGTCAACCGATGCTTGATAACTCAGTGAAAAATCGTTGAAGCCCTTCATCGCATCATTGGCATCTTTATCTGCACGCACATCGAATGTGTCGAAGCCCACGCGTTTCAGGAAGAACAATTGGTCGCGCAAGATGTCGCCCATGGCGCGCAATTCACCGCGAAAGCCCATTTGTTTGCGAAGCCGATAGGCCAATGTGTAGCCGCGCCCATCGGTGTATTTATGGAAATCGATCGCGATCACCGGAAAGCGATGCACCGCATCCGGAATATCTTCTGCACGGTCAAAACCCGCCAACCACAATCCCAGTTCGGTGCGCCCCTGCAATGCCTCGTACTGGCAATTCCACACAGGCAAGGGCACGATGACTTTGCCTGCGGGGACAGCGATGCGGTCAGCGGCATCTCCGCCATGAAGGCGCAACACAGTCCATTCATCAGTCACGATGTCGTTATCTTTGATCAGCATCAGAACCTCGGCGAATAATAGGGAACGTCGTACGGCGTCCCTTGTTGGATCAAGTCGTATGCAGGTAGAAGTAGACTTCCTTCTTCCTGCACAGGCGTTGCATACACGTGCTCCACGAACGGCTCGATACCGATGCGGCGCACGGTGTCGATGAAGCGCTCGTCGGCGAACCGTTCACGCACATACACCTGCAACAGACGCTCGACCACTTCGGGTATCTGCGCAAAATGAAATGAGCGTCCGATGATCTTGCCGATCGCCGCTGGACTGCCTTTGGAGCCACCAATTGAGACCTGGTACCACTCCTCACCCGACTTATCCACGCCCAAGATGCCGATGTGACCGACGTGATGATGGGCACAGGCGTTCACGCAACCCGAGATGTTCAGGTCGATCTCGCCGATGTCCTGCAAGTAGTCGATGTCATCGAAACGTTCGTCCACCGCCTTGGCCAGCGTGATGGAGCGAGCATTGGCCAGTGTGCAGAAATCACCACCGGGGCAGCAGATGATGTCGGTCAACAGGCCGATGTTTGGCGTGGCGAACCCATGCACCTTGGTTTCTTCCCACAATTCGATCAGATCAGATTGCCGCACATCGGCCAGCACCAGGTTCTGCATGTGCGAGATGCGCAATTCACCGAAGCTGTATCGATCAGCTAGATCAGCCGCCGCCGCCATCTGTTCCGCCGTGGCATCGCCAGGTGCCACGCCCGTGCGCTTCAGCGATAGCTCCACTGCCGCATAACCGGCGACCTTGTGAGGTTTGACGTTGCGCTTGAACCAGTTAGCGAACGCCTTGTTCTCACGTCTCAAAACAGCTACTTCGGCGTCACCCTCACGCAGATCCGCATAGTGCGGCGCAGAGAAATGAGCAGCGACACGATCCAACTCAGCCTGAGTGAGCGTGTTCGGGCCGTTCTTGCTGAGTACCCATTCTTCGTTCACGCGACGACGGAACTCGTCTATGCCGATGGCCTTCACCAAGATCTTGATACGTGCTTTGTACAAGTTGTCGCGGCGGCCGAATTCGTTGTAGACACGCACGATGGATTCGACATAGGTGAGCAGGTGTTGCCAAGGCACGAAGGCATCGATCTCAGTACCGATGACAGGCGTACGTCCGAGCCCGCCACCCACCAGCACACGGAATCCGACCTCTCCCTGCGCGTTCTTCACCACTTGCAATCCGATGTCGTTCACCTCTATCGCAGCTCTGTCTTCAGTCGCCCCTGTGATCGACACTTTGAATTTGCGCGGCAAGAAAGCGAACTCAGGATGGAAGGTGCTCCACTGGCGCAATATCTCAGCGAATGGGCGCGGATCGACGATCTCATCTGGTGCGACACCCGCAAACTCATCGCTGGTGATACTGCGGATGCAACTACCCGATGTTTGAATGGCGTGTGCTTCCACCGTTGCCAAATCAGCCAGGATATCGGGCGTGTCTTGTAACTTGAGCCAATTGAATTGGATGTTTTGGCGCGTAGTGAAATGGCCATATCCACGGTCATACTTGCGCGCGATATGCGCGAACATACGCATCTGTGCAGCGCTCACCAGACCATAGGGGGCGGCGATACGCATCATGTAGGCGTGCACTTGCATGTAGACACCGTTTTGCAAGCGCAACACGCGAAACTCGTCTTCCTTCAACTCACCGGACAAACGGCGGCACACTTGGTCGCGGAACTGCGCGACGCGTTCGGCGACAAGTTGGTGATCGAATCGGTCGTAGCGATACATGTTTTTTCCTTCTGACTAGAAACGCTTAGATACGGGTAACAGCAAGGCCGCCTCAAGCGGGAATTTCGCGCCGTAAGCCAAGATGTGCGCGACATCTGAATCTTCGTCGTGGCGCAAGGCGGCACCAATGTAGGCGTGTTCTCCTGTTTGCCCCACCACCACACCGACTCGTCCGCCACAGCCGTTGAACCAGCTCACTGATTTGGGTTTGTTTTCGTTGTTCGCACTCATTTCATGCCTCATTCAAATAAACAGTTGTTCTGCATGTGCCAATGGATCGCCTACGTTTAATAAAACACCATCTTCAAGCCGATGATGAGCAACATCGTTGCTAGCAATGGGCGCAATACGTTTTCTGGCACTTTCGCGCTTAGATGACTACCGATGTAGATGCCGGGCAAGGAACCCAGCAACAGGCTACCCAGCAACACAAAGTCCACCGTCCCCAGTGCCATGTGTCCCATACCTGCCACTGCTGTGAGTGGCACGGCATGTACGATGTCCGTCCCCACCACTTTGACCGCCGCCATACGTGGGTAGAGGAACAAGATGGCGACCGTACCCAACACCCCTGCGCCAACGGAAGAGATCGTCACCAACACCCCCACCACGACACCTGTCGCAATGGTGGCGGCAGGCAAATAGCGATGATGTAATTCATACACAGAGCCGTCATCGCGCCGAGCTATCTTTTTGATCCAGTCCTTCAATAGCAACGCAGCAGCCGTCGCCAACAGCGCCACGCTCAACACACTGGTCACCAAACTGCGTAGCGTCTTTTCTTCCAGTGCCAGCACTTTGAATGAGGCAATGGTGATGAGCGCAGCGGGGATGCTGCCCAACGCCAACAACTTGACCACTTGCCAATCCACCGATCCTTTGGCGGCATGTACCCAGCCACCCATACTTTTAGTGATCGAGGCGTACAACAGATCGGTTCCTACCGCAGTCGCGGGTGACACCCCAAAGAACAACACCAACAACGGTGTCATCAACGAACCGCCGCCCACTCCAGTCACGCCGACGATGAGTCCCACAAAAAATCCCGATAGGGTGTATAGCCAATCCATGCTTGCTCCTTCTGATGGGTGCGCATGGTAGGGGATTGTCTTATCTTTATTAAATGGTGATATGTTAAGATGATATAACCGTACGTTATTAGGAGGCACCCCATGAACTTGCAACAATTGCGCTACTTGAACGAGATCGTGAAGAACGATTTGAGTATCTCTGCCGCCGCCGCCACGCTCTACACATCACAACCCGGCATCAGCAAACAGATCAAACTATTGGAAGAGGAACTGGGCGTCGACATATTCGTGCGCAATGGCAAGCGTCTAGCTGCGCTGACCGATCCAGGGAAACTGATCGTCGAAGTCGCAGCACGCATGTTGCTCGATGCAAACAATTTGAAGCTGCTTGGATCTGAATTCAAGAACCAGCTTGGGGGCGCACTCACCATCGCCACTACGCATACGCAAGCACGCTATGCGCTCCCCTCCGTCGTCAAACAGTTCACACAACAATATCCCGACGTGAAACTTGGTCTGCATCAAGGCAGCCCTACGCAGATCGCGGAGCAAGTGCTGAGTGGCGAGGTTGACATCGGCATCGCCACCGAGAGCTTGGCGCTTTACGATGAGTTAGTGACCTTACCTTGCTATGAATGGCATCACTGCGTGGTGGTACCTCCCAAGCATCCGTTGCTGCAAGAAAAACGATTGACGCTGAAGAAGCTCGCGCAATATCCGATCATCACTTACGACTTCGCCTTCACCGGACGTAACAAGATCAATCAAGCTTTTAGTGAAGCCGGGATCACGCCGAACATCGCGCTGACCGCTATCGATGCCGATGTCATCAAGACTTATGTGGAGTTAGGGATGGGCGTGGGGATCGTGGCGCAGATGGCTTTCGTACCTGACCGTGACAAACACTTGAAGATGATCGATGCCGGACACCTGTTCGAAGCCAGCACGACTCGCATCGCCATTCGCAAGAACCAATACCTGCGCGGGTTCGGCTATCACTTCATCGAACTGTTCGCCCCTCATCTGACGCGCGCGATCGTCAGTCAGGCACTACATCAGAACCCGCAGGACGCATGAGCAGGGCGAGCCGAGACTCACTTCAATTCGGAGAGGGTTCTCGCGATCTCACTAAAAAAGGGGCGTGCCTCCACTTCAGGTTGCACACATCTAAGCTGCAAATCCCACAAAGGTGCGAGCTCACCTGAAGGCGCATCACAGCGCGCTAGAAGTTCTTCGAGCAAACAACCAAAAGCGCGCACTTCGATACCTTGCAATCCTTGTTTGAGCTCTTCATCGTGCGTCGGCAAGAACGAGGCTGCGCCAAAATCACCCAGCAGGCATTCACCCTTCTCGTTCCACAAGATGTTGTGCGCATACAGATCGCCATGCATCACTCCTTTCGCATGCAGATGCGCGGCAGCCGAAGCGACACCCTGCGCGATCCCCAATAGCTGAGAGAGGGAGAATCTCGCATCGGGCGCATAGATATCTCGCGTGCAAGATTCAAGACTCGGCGGT
>JAVBYP010000170.1 GCA_030823965.1 Sideroxydans sp. | reverse complement strand
CAGTTCGCCAAAGAGAATGGCTTGCGAGTGGATGACGTTCAATTGGAGAAGGCACTGACTCGCGTCGCACAGCAGAACAATTTCGAATCCGTCGCGGCGTTCCGCGCGAAGCTGGAAAAAGACGGCATCGATTTCAGCAAATTCCGTGAAGAGATCCGTGGCGAGATCGTCTCTGTTCGCCTGCGTGAGCGCGAGGTCGATAGTAAATTGGTCATCAGCGAGAGTGATATTGAAGATTACTTAGCGACACAGGCCAACCAGGGCAACAAGGGGGAAGAACTGCAACTCGCGCACATCTTGATCGTCGTACCTGAACAAGCTAGCGCAGAAAGCATCCAGAACTACAAACGTCGTGCAGAAGAAGCACAAGCCAAACTTCAAGCAGGTGCTCCTTTTGCCCAGATCGCAGCGGGCTATTCCGATGCTAAGGACGCACTGCAAGGTGGCTTGCTCGGCTGGCGTCCCGCAGATCGCCTGCCCAGCCTGTTCTCCGACCCTTTGTCGAAGATGAAACCCGGCGAAGTCAGCCCATTACTTCGTAGCCCGACAGGTTTCCACCTCATCAAATTAATGGAGCGCAAGACCTCCGACACACCCGTATACATCACCCAGACCCACGCACGCCACATCCTCATCAAGACCAGCGAATTGGTATCCGAGAATGAAGCCAAAGCGCGCCTGCAAGAGATCAAAACGCGTATCGACAAAGGTGCCGATTTCGCCGAGCAAGCGCGCCTACATTCTGAAGATGGCAGCGCCCCTCAGGGCGGAGACCTGAGTTGGATATCTCCCGGTGAGACCGTACCTGAATTCGAAAAGGCGATGGACTCTCTGAAAGTGAAACAAGTGAGTGGCCTTGTGCAATCAGGCTTCGGCTGGCATCTCATCCAAGTTTTGGAACGCCGCAACACAGATGTGAGCGTGGACCAGAAAAAACAACAGGCCCGCAACGCCATCCGTTCTTACAAGTCAGATGATGCCTATCAAGACTGGTTGCGTCAGCTGCGTGATCGCGCATCCATCGATTACCGCGAGTAAAGTGAACGCCCCTCTCGCCATCACCGCGGGCGAGCCTTCTGGTATCGGCCCCGACCTGTGCTTGCAACTAGTGGGGCATGCACACCCGCTGGTCGTCATCGCAGACAAGTTGATGTTGCAACAACGCGCCGCACAACTTGGCATCGATATATCGCTTCACGACTACAGCACAACAACTCCTCATGTAGCAGGCAAATTGAGCGTGCTACATATTCCTGCGGCGCAGCCTGTCAGCGCCGGCAAGCTGGATCTGCATAATGCCGCATACGTCCTAAAGACGCTGGATCGCGCACTGCAAGGGTGTGTGTCTGGCGAATTCGCTGGCATGGTCACCGCCCCCGTCCACAAAGGCATCATCAACGATGCCGGCATCCCCTTCACGGGCCACACCGAATATCTGGCCGAGCAGACCAACACACCACTCGTCGTGATGATGCTGGCAGGTGGCGGTATGCGTGTAGCGCTTGCTACGACCCATCTGCCCTTGCGTGAGGTGGCTGATGCCATCACACAACCTCTACTGGAAGATATCCTGCGCATCCTGAATCGCGATCTGCAAAAGCGTTTCGGTATCGCCCATCCGCGTATCTTGGTCGCCGGACTCAATCCTCATGCGGGCGAAGGCGGCCACCTTGGCCGCGAAGAGATCGATGTGATGATTCCCGTGCTAGATAGATTGCGCGCGGAAAGCATCAATGTGAGTCAGCCGTTACCTGCCGACACCCTGTTCGCCGCACACCGCTTGCGCGAATGCGATGCGGTGCTAGCGATGTATCACGACCAAGGCTTACCCGTACTCAAACACGCCAGCTTCGGCGAAGGCGTGAACATCACCCTCGGACTCCCCATCATCCGCACCTCCGTCGATCATGGCACCGCACTCGAATTAGCCGGTACGGGCAAAGCCAATGTCGGCAGCTTGTTGGAGGCGATCAAAGTCGCAATAGAAATGGCAAAAAATGAGCGGGCATAAAGCAAAAAAACAGTTTAGTTCCGGCATCACGCGCGATGCGCATGAGCCTTCTCTGAAATGTTTTTTGGGGAATCGAAAATGAATCACAAAGCCAAAAAACATTTTGGACAGAACTTCTTGGTCGATCAAAACATCATCGCTGACATCGTGCGTTGCATCCGCCCCGAAGCGCATGACAACATGGTGGAGATCGGCCCTGGACTCGGCGCGCTGACGCGTCCGCTGTTGAAACAACTGAACAAGCTACACGTGGTGGAGATCGACCGCGACATCATCGCGCGTTTGAAGACCGACTATCCGCAGGACAAGATCGTCATCCATGAAGGCGACGCACTGCAATTCGACTTCGCGACGCTGGCCACGCCTCTGCGCATCGTTGGCAACCTGCCCTACAACATCTCCTCGCCGTTGTTGTTCCACTTCGCCGAATACGCCGCACACATCACCGACATGCATTTCATGTTGCAGAACGAAGTGGTGGAACGCATGGTGGCTGATCCTTCCACGCCCGCCTATGGACGCTTGTCTGTCATGCTGCAATACCGTTTCTATATGGAGAAACTGCTGGACGTGCCGCCAGAATCCTTCCGCCCCGCACCCAAGGTCGATTCTGCCATCGTGCGCATGATCCCCATGCCCGCCGACAAGATCATCGTGAAGAACGAATTGCTATTCGCACAGATCGTGGGCACTGCCTTCGGCCAACGTCGCAAGACACTGCGCAACACGCTGAAAAGTTTTCTGTCCGAAGCGGAATTCACTCAGCTAGATATCGATTCGCAGTTGCGTGCCGAGAATCTGGGTGTACCCGAATTCACTCGTATCACCAACTACTTGTGCGGGCGCAGTGCATCCTAGATTCAGTTAGAATCTCGTCCAATCAAATCAACGTAACAAGCCCATCATGTCTGACGTCCCACCCATCGTTCTCACCTTCGCCGCCACCGATCCTAGCTGTGGTGCTGGTATGCAAGCCGACATTCTGACCATCGCCAGCATGGGATGTCACCCGCTGGCGGTCGTGACTGGCATCACCGTGCAGGATTCCAGCGGCGTCGATGACATCCAAGCGGTAGAGGCAGAATGGGTGGTCGATCAAGCGCGTACCGTGTTGGAAGATATGCCGGTCGCCGCTTTTAAGATCGGTCTGCTAGGAAGTTTGGAGAACATCGCCGCCATCGCTGAAGTCATCTCTGACTATCCTGATATCCCATTGGTGTTCGACCCCGTGCTGGCTTCGGGTCGCGGTGATGAACTGGCGAACGAGGACATGCTAGATGCCATGCGCGAGTTACTTTTGCCGCAGACCACCATCCTCACGCCGAACAGCATGGAAGCACGCCGTCTGATCATCGATGAAGACAATGACTCCGACGACCCCAATCTTGAGCAGTGCGCCAAACGCATCTTGGAACTGGGTTGTGAGTACGTGCTCATCACCGGCACCCACGAGAACACACCTAAAGTCGTCAATACCCTTTACGGCGAGCGCGGCATCGTGCGCGCAGACACATGGCCACGCCTGCCCGGCATCTATCACGGCTCAGGCTGCACCTTGGCTTCCGCTATCGCTGCGTTACTGGCGAACGGCTTGTCTATGGAAGACGCCGTACATGAGGCTCAGGAATACACGTGGGAAGCACTGAAATATGGCTTCCGTCCCGGCATGGGGCAACACATCCCGGATCGTTTGTTCTGGGCGCGTGACGAAGAAGGCGAAGAAAAAGACGGTGAAGAGACTCGCCACTAAGCCTTCTGTTGCGGGCCTGTACGCAATCACGCCAGACCTTGCTGACACCAGCGAGTTACTGCGCAAAGTCCGGCTCGCTCTACAAGGCGGCGCACGCGTACTGCAATACCGCAATAAGATCGCCGATGCTGCACTTCAGTTGCGACAAGCTTCAGCTTTAAGAGACATCACCCGCGAATTTAACACCACCTTCATCGTGAACGATGATGCGACACTCGCCGCACAGGTCGATGCCGATGGCGTACATCTGGGTGGCGAGGACGGTAGCGTGGCGGCGGCACGTGCTCTACTCGGTGAAACTAAGCTCCTCGGGGTATCTTGCTATAATCGCGCGCCTTTGGCGTTGGCTGCTGTTCAGCAGGGTGCAGATTACGTTGCGTTCGGTGCGTTCTTCCCATCGAGTGTGAAACCCGAAGCCGTGAAAGCGGAAGTCTCTATGTTGCGCGAGACGCGTCACGAGATACACGTACCCATCGTAGCGATCGGTGGCATCACGCAACAGAATGGCGCGATGTTGATTGAGGCTGGCGCAGACTCCCTCGCTGTTATCTCTGCACTGTGGGATGCACCCGATATCGAACAAGCAGCAAAAGAATTTTCAACCTTATTCAGTAGGACTTAAGCAATGACATCTCACAATCAAGAACTCTTCGACCAATCCCAGAAGCTCATCCCTGGCGGTGTGAATTCGCCCGTGCGCGCATTCAAATCCGTGGGCGGTACACCGCTGTTCTTCAAGCGCGGCAAGGGTGCGTATGTGTGGGATGCCGACGACAAGCAATACATCGACTACGTCAATTCATGGGGGCCGATGATCGTTGGGCACTGCCATCCCGAAGTGGTGAAAGCGGTACAAGCTGCAGCTGCCGAAGGCTTGGGCTTCGGTGCACCGACGGCTGCCGAGTTGGAGATCGCTGAAACTTTGTGCAAGATTTTGCCGTCGCTGGAGATGGTGCGTCTGGTCAGCTCCGGCACCGAGGCGACGATGACCGCCATTCGATTGGCGCGCGGCTTCACGGGGCGTTCACGCATCATCAAATTCGAGGGTTGCTACCACGGCCACTCGGATGGCTTGTTGGTGAAAGCGGGCTCCGGCGCGCTGACGTTCGGCCAACCTAGCTCTTCCGGCGTGCCCGCCGAGATCGCCGCGTTGACCACGGTGTTGGATTACAACGATGCAGCCGGTCTGGAAAAAGCCTTTGCCGAATATGGCAACGAGATCGCCGCTGTCATCGTCGAGCCGGTCGCGGGCAATATGAATCTGATCTTACCGAAGCGCGAGTTCCTCGATGCGATGCGCAAGCTTTGCACCCAGCACGGTGCGGTGCTGATCCTTGATGAAGTCATGTCCGGCTTCCGCGTCGGCCTGCAAGGCGCGCACGGCCATTACGGCATCAAGCCAGACCTCATCACCTTGGGCAAGGTGATGGGCGGCGGTCTGCCTGCCGCAGCATTCGGCGGACGTCGCGACATCATGCAATGCCTCGCCCCGCTCGGCGCGGTATATCAGGCAGGCACCTTGTCGGGCAATCCCGTCGCCGTCGCCGCAGGCTTGACCACCTTGAAGCTGGTGCAAGCGCCCGGCTTCTACGATCGCCTGACGCAACTCGCCAAACAGATGACCGAAGGCCTGACCGCCGTCGCCAAGAAACACGGCATTCCGTTCAGCGCGCAATCCATAGGCAGCATGTTCGGCCTGTATTTCAGCGCGAACGTCCCAACTTCGTATGCCGAGGTGATGGCCAGCGACAAGGCCGCGTTCAATCGCTTCTTCCATGCCATGCTGGCCGAAGGTGTGTACCTTGCACCCTCCGCATTTGAGGCTGGCTTTGTATCGGCGGCGCATAGCGATGCCGACATCGCGGCGACCATCGCTGCGGCTGACAAAGTCTTCGCGGCCTGGAAATAATGGGACTCTTCTCTCAGGCCAAGTTCTACACCACGGTCAACCACATCAAGGACCTTCCTTTCCACGGCGGGAAGGAAGTCGCCTTTGTTGGCCGCTCCAACGCAGGTAAGTCGAGCGCTATCAATACGCTGGCGAACCATGTGCGTCTGGCTTACACCAGTAAGACACCGGGACGCACGCAACACTTGAACTACTTCGATCTGGGCGACCAACGTTTCATCGTTGACTTGCCTGGCTATGGCTACGCCAAAGTGCCGCCTGATGTACAGGCGCATTGGGAAGAGCTGTTGGGTGAGTACCTGCAAACGCGCGAGGAACTGGCTGGCTTAATCATCATCATGGATGCGCGCCATCCACTCACCGATCGCGATAAATGGATGATGGGCTGGTTCGCCATCACACAGAAACCCGTGCACATCCTGCTGACGAAATCGGACAAATTGAGCCGTCAGCAGTCCACACAGACCTTGCGTGAAGTGAATGCCTTCTTGCAGCAGAACTTCCCACAAT
>JAVBYP010000057.1 GCA_030823965.1 Sideroxydans sp. | reverse complement strand
AGGGAAGCAAGGGTGTGAGGTGTATGCAGAGCGTCCGCTCATCTGCCGAGTCTTCGGTACCACGCCCAAGCTCGCCTGTCCTCATGGAAAGCAGCCTGACGTCATGATCGATCCAGCGATCGCACAACAGATCGAACAATATGCACTCGACACTCGACAAGTGCTGATTTGATCTTTAGGGCGCTTCTAAAAATTCAAAGTTCTAAGCAAGACAAGGCGCGAGCAAAAAATTGCGACGCAGCATATGTCGCTATATGTAAGGAGCGATTTTTTGTGAGTAACGCAGTATTGCGACGAAATTTGGATTTTTAGAAGTGCCCTTAGCAGATCCTCGGTAACTGCTCGCCCGTCAGCCAATCCACGATGCGGCGACCACCCAACTTAGTCGTCATCTGCACGAAGCCGTGCGAATCTTCAATCACTTCACCGATGATGGCAGCCCTGCTTCCTTGCGGATGAGCGCGCATCACTGCCAGTAATCTATTCGCATCGTGTGCCGCACAGATGGCGACCAGCTTGCCCTCGTTTGCGACATACAAGGGATCGAGCCCGAGGAATTCGCATGCGGCAGCAACCGTCGGATTCACGGGGATGGCAGACTCTTGCAGTGACATCCCTACTCCGGATTGTTGCGCGATCTCGTTGAGGGTCGTCGCCAATCCGCCGCGTGTCGGGTCGCGCAGCACTCGCAACTCAGCACCACATTCAAGCATGGCGGCGACCAAGCCATGTAACGACGCAGTATCGGAAACGATGGGCGCATCGAAACTCAAGCCTTCGCGTTGCGACAAGATGGCCATGCCATGATCACCTAGCGAGCCAGATAACAATATCTTGTCGCCCGGACAGGCGGCATCACCCGAGAGTGAGATGCCATCGCGCAACACACCGATACCTGTCGTCGTGATGAACACGCCATCCCCTTTGCCACGCTCCACCACTTTGGTGTCGCCGGTGACGATACTCACCCCCGCCTCTTTCGCCGCATGCGCCATCGACTCGACGATACGTTTGAGGTCGGCCAGCGGGAAACCTTCTTCCAGGATGAACGAGGCCGCCAGATACAGCGGACGCGCGCCCATCATCGCCAGATCATTGATGGTGCCATGCACGGAAAGACACCCAATGTCGCCGCCAGCGAAGAACAGCGGCGATACCACGTGTGCATCACAAGACATCACCAGCTTGCCACTCACAGACGGCAACACAGCGCCATCGTTCCCTTGCGCCAGATATTCGTTATCGAATGCGGCAGCGAACAACTCGCGGATCAACTGCGCCATCGCGCGTCCACCCGCACCATGCGACATCTCGACCCGACCGTGTTTGAGGTCGAGGGGCTTCACATAGCTCTGCTTGATCTTGCTCATTGGACCGATTTCCTGAAACGACCATAGGTGTAATGCGCCGCGCAGGCACCTTCGGATGACACCATGCAAGAACCGATCGGGTTCTGTGGTGTGCACACCGTGCCGAATATCTTGCACTCTTGAGGGCGCTTCTCGCCGCGCAGTATCGCGCCACATTCACAGGCTTTGTGGTCGGCCACGGCGACATAGTCGATGCCGAAGTGCTGCTCCGCATCAAATGCAGCGAACTCGGGCCGCAGACGCAGCGCGCTATCAGGCAAGGTTCCCAAGCCGCGCCACTCAAAATCCGCGCGCAGTTCGAACACCTCTGCCACCAAGCTCTGCGCCTTGCGATTGCCCTCACGCGTGACGGCACGAGTGAATTCGTTCTCCACTTCAGCTCGCCCTGCATTGATCTGACGTACCAGCATGAGGATGGACTGCATTACATCCAACGGCTCGAACCCGGCGATGACGACCGGCTTTTTATATTCGCGTGCGAACACCTCATAGGGCTGGCTGCCGATGACGGTGGAGACATGTGCGGGACCCACGAAACCATCCAGCTGTAAGCCGCCTTCCACATTCAGGATGGCATGCATGGCGGCTGGGGTCAGCACGTGATTGCACAAGACACTGAAGTTCTTCAGCCCTTCGAGCGCGGCCTGTTTGACGGCGACTGCGGTGGGCGGCGTGGTCGTCTCGAAGCCGATAGCAAGGAACACGACTTCGCGCTGAGGATTGTCACGCGCGATCTGGAGCGCGTCTTGGGTCGAATAGATCATGCGCACATCCGCCCCATTGGCCTTGGCGCGCATCAGGGTGAGATCGTTGGATGCGGGGACGCGCATCGTATCCGCGTAGGTGCATAGAATGACGTTCTGCTCCATCGCTAAGCGGATGGCCTGATCGATACGTCCGATAGGCAACACACACACGGGACAACCCGGGCCGTGGATCATACGAACATTGCTGGGGAGTAGATCGGCGATACCGTAGCGAGAGATGGCATGCGTGTGACCGCCACAGAACTCCATCAGACGATAACTTCGTGAAGGGTTCGACTCTTCAGCGATCTTGGCAGCGATGTTCTTTGCCAGATCACCGTCGCGAAACTCATCGACATACTTCATGCCGTTTTGCCTAACTCCGCGAACATCGCCAATGTCTCCGCTGCCTCATCGGAATCTAACCTTTGCAATGCGAAGCCAACATGCACGATGACATAGTCACCCGCTGCGACGCCTTCCACCAAAGACAGCGAGATGTCCTTGCGCACGCCATCCAGATCGATGCGCGCCATGTCATTTGGCAGAAGTTCAACGACGAGAGCGGGAATGGCTAGACACATGGGTGGTTCACTCCGGTTGCGCTTGCATGTCTAGCTTCTCGATGGGCAGCCCAGCTTTCTTCCACTCCGCCATGCCGCCTTTCACCACTACTACTTGGCTGAAACCTGCTTTTTGCAATACTTCAAACGCTCTGGGGGCGCGTTGTTCAGCATGATCGATGACCATGATGGGCTTGCTCTTGTAGGGTTCCAATTCGGCCAAGCGTAAAGAAAGTCGCCCCATCGGGATGTTGGTGGTATTCGGTGCATGGAACTCTTTGTAGTCATCGGCTTCGCGGATATCCAACAACAGTTCACCGCGCGTTTGTCTTTCCGCAGCAGCTTTGACGTCTATCAATTGTTCTGCGGTCGGGCCACAGCCAAGCAATATCAAAGCGGCGATTGTGACGATCGTTTTTTGGATGAGGCTCATCATAGTTATCTCCATGCTAAATATTTTTCAGGGCACTTCTAAAAATCCAAATTTCGTCGCAATACTGCGTTGCTCACAAATAATTACTCCTTACATATTAACTATATGCGGCGTCGCAATTTTTTGTTCGCGCCTTGTCTTGCTTAGAACTTTAAATTTTTAGAAGCGCCCTTTGGTGGCTACCCAAGCTTGCCCTACTGCGATGGCAGTATCACCGGGTAGTAACTTATTGGACGTGAGCATTCTAACGCCCATCGCATCCATGCGTTCACGCAAGCCTGCACTCAATAGCTTATTGAAGAAGCAGCCACCACCACAGGCGACAATCGCGATGCCAGTCTGTATCTTCGCCTGCATTATCCAACCGGCTATCGCCTCGACTAACGTTGCATGGAAGAGTGCCGCGCCCTGCTCCGCATCCTGCATGTCCGCTAGTACGTTCAATAGTGGCAGTAGATCGAGTTCACCTTCGGGTGAGAGTCGCCACCCCTGTGGTAGCGAGGGTTGGGGCGCGACATATCGTGTGGCAGCTTGTTCCAAGGCGATGGCCGCTTGCGCTTCGAACTCCATCTTGTGACAAATGCCGAGTAGACCTGCAGCCGCATCGAACACACGTCCCATGCTGGAGGTGCGCGGGCAATTGAAGTCGCGCTGCAACATGCTCATCACCGTCGCCGCAGCAGGCTCATCGGCAAAGCGACGAACGATCTCGCCGCCTCGTCCCGACTCATGCAGTACGGATGCCGCCATGCGCCAAGGTTCTTGTGCAGCTTTATCGCCACCGGGCAGAGGCATCGGTCGTAGATGGCCGATGCGCTCGAACTGCGCACCATCCACACGCAACAACTCTCCTCCCCACGCCGTCCCATCCGTACCCAATCCCACACCATCCAGCGCCAAACCCAGCACGGGTTCGTTCACCCCATGTTCGGCACACACGGCGGCGATGTGAGCGTGATGATGTTGTACGGCGATGAGGGAGACATCGAGTTCAGCGGCGAGCTGTGCGGCGAAACGGCTGGAATGGAAATCGGGATGTAGGTCGTGCGCGATGGCTTGCGGCTTTTCACCCAGCCACTCCAACAAGGCGTGCGCGGTACGCTCATGTGCGTGACACGCCTCGGGTGTATCGAGGTCGCCCACGCACTTGCTGATGAAAGCTTGCCGACCGGAAGTGATGCACAGCGTGTCTTTGTACCAAGCGCCCATCGCCAATACACAAGGTACGGGATGGTCCAGTTCGATGATGTGTTCGACGCAGGCAGGTGGCGTCATGTGTGATGTTGGGCAGACAGCCATTCCAGCCATGCGGGCATGCCCTCGCCGCTGGTCGCAGAGATGCGGATGATCTGGATATCAGGATTCACACGTCGCGCATATTCCTCTGCGCGCGCCACATCGAAACTGAGGTAAGGCAATAGGTCGCACTTGTTGAGCAACATCAACTTAGCGGCTTTGAACATATCGGGATATTTGAGCGGCTTGTCTTCGCCCTCAGTGACGGAAAGCACCACCACCTTGGCCGCTTCTCCCAGATCGAAGGCGGCTGGGCACACCAGATTACCGACGTTCTCGATGAACAACATGCCCTGCTTGGGCAGCGGCATCTGCGGTAATGAACGCTCGATCATCTGCGCATCTAGATGGCAGCCCTTGCCTGTGTTGATCTGAATGGCTTCCACCCCCGTGGCACGGATGCGTTCCGCATCGTTGTCGGTCTGCTGGTCACCTTCGATCACGGCGAGAGGGACCTTGCCCTTCAATGCTTCCAGCGTCTTGACCAGCAGCGTCGTCTTGCCGGAACCGGGACTGGAGACCAGATTCAAGGCGAGGATTCCATTGGCGGAGAACAGGCTACGGTTCTTGTCGGCGAAGCCGTCGTTCTTGGCAAGGATGTCTTGTTCCAGTTTGATGATGCGTGAAGCCTCTCCCTGCGTGGCAGTGTCAAGATGGATGCGCATCGGCGCAGCAGCCGTGCTCGCTCCGCGCGCCTGTTTGCCGCGAATGAACACATCGTTGGTACCGCACCCGCATGTCAAACACATCATGCCACCTCTAGTTCTTTCACACGCATCGCATCGCCCGCGATGACCTGCAAGCCATAACTGCCGCACTTCGAGCAAGCTTCGTAGAGCGTAGATATCTGCATCTCGTTGCTACATTGGGGACATCTGCCCTGCCCTTCGGTCTCGACGATCTCAAGTGTCGCTCCGTCAGCGATGGTGTCTTTCATCACACTCTCGAAACAGAAACGCATCGCGTCCTGTTCTACACACGAGAGCTTCCCCACCTCTAGCCATACTGTCTTCACGAGCTGGAAATGCTGTTTGCGTGAGGCATCCTCAATGATCTCGCGCACGTTCTCTGCCAGTGACATCTCGTGCATCAGATATCCTCTGGCACCATCTTGATGGCGCCGCACGGACATTCTGCGACGCACAGACCGCAGCCTTTGCAGTAATCGTATTTGAACTCGAAGCGTTTGCCTGGGCCTAGTTTGATCACCGCGTTATCTGGGCACACGCCATAGCAGTTGTCGCACTCGAAACAGTTACCGCAGGAAAGACAGCGTCTCGCCTCGAACAAGGCAGTGCTCTCGTTCAGCCCACCTTGTACTTCGTCGAAGCTGGTCTGGCGGCGGATGATGTCCAACATCGGCCGCACGGTCTTGTCGGCATCCGAGTAGTACCAAGTATTCAGTTTGTCGAACTCAGCCAATTCATGTTTTGGCGGCACTTCTTGCGTCACGCCGCGTAGCCATGCATCGATGTTGCGTGCCGCTTTCTTGCCATGACCGACCGCCACGGTGACGGTGCGCTCGGAGGGCACCATGTCGCCACCCGCGAAGATGCCGGGATGTCCGGTCATCATATTGGGCGACACCTGCACCGTGCCATCTTTGATCTCCAAGCCAGACACACCTTCCAGCAAGGAAAGGTCCACGTCTTGCCCCAAGGCCAGTACGACCGAGTCCGCTTCCAAGGTCTCGAACTCACCTGTCGGTTGCGGATAGCCCTTCTCATCCAGCGCCATCTTTTCGATGGTGATGTTGCCCTCGCCCGCTTGCTTGATG
>JAVBYP010000088.1 GCA_030823965.1 Sideroxydans sp. | reverse complement strand
TTGTGGGATAATTAGCAAGTCCATCCAAGCCATCGATCAAGGCGTCTTTGATGAATCGCGGCGTGTCATGCTTAGGCTCGCCGATATGCAGGCTGATCGGTTTGAGCGCTGCGTTCGGGGTCACTTCGCCGAACAGTTTGGCGAGTTTCTGGAAGGGGTAGGGCTGGAGCTTTTGTAGGTCTTGGTTCATTGGCAAAAACGCAGCGTTCTTAAAGAGCGCGCATTATAAAGGTCGTGCGAGTGCCATCAAAACAAAATGTCATGCCAGTGGTCGGCGTATTGAGCGGGGCGCTGGTGTGGGGATTGATCTGGTATCCCTATCGTGTGTTGCAAGAGGCTGGGATGTCGGGCGCGCTGGCGACCTTCATCACTTACGCGCTGGCGATGGGCTTCGGCGTATTCATGCTGCCGCGCGTGTGGCGCGAACGTTCCACTTTTGGCTGGTGGGCGCTGCTGCTGATATTGAGCGCAGGCTGGGCGAATCTGGGTTACGTGCTGGGCATGTTGCATGGTGAGGTGATGCGCGTGCTGTTGTTGTTCTACCTTGCGCCCGTGTGGACCATCCTGTTCTCTTTCTGGTTGTTAGGGGAGCGTCTCAATCGCTTCGGTTATGGCGTGATCGCGTTGTCCCTGCTGGGCGCGATGATCATGCTGTGGGAGCCGCGACTTGGCTTGCCTATCCCGCAGAATCTGTCGGAATGGTTGGGGCTGTCAGCGGGCATGGGCTTCGCGCTTTCCAATGTCACCTCGCGCCGCGCGGCTCATCTTTCGGTAGAGGCTAAATCGTTCAGTCTATGGTTGGGTACGGCGACACTGACCTTGCCGTTCTTGTTATGGCAGGGCGATATATCAGCGCAATTCACCCACATCACTTCAGGCTATTGGCTGATGTTGGCATTGATGGGTTTGGTGCTGTGTGCCACCAGTTTCGCTGTGCAATACGGTGTCACGCATCTATCGGCCAATCGTGCGGTGGTGCTGTTCCTGTTCGAATTGGTGGTGGCCGCGTTCTCTTCTTATTTCCTGGCTACCGAGGCCATGGAAATGCGTGATTGGATAGGTGCGACGCTGATCATTTCTGCCACATTGCTCTCCGGACGATTGTCTTCAGAGAAGGCTGTGGGGTAGACTGAGGCCAGAATGAAAGAACAAGACTAGTGACAAGGTCTGAAAATACAAAATACTCATGAAAAAAGCGCCCACGCCTGCTGAGATGTCCGAGCTGTTTGATAACACAGACCCTAATATCGTTTGGGATAAAGCGACCATCGTCATTCGTCGCATCAGCCCGCATTACGACTTCACGCTCGTCCATAAGGTCTACAAAGACGTGATGCGCATGTTCTACGGTGAGTTCCCCGGATATGCACCGATCAAGACGCTCTATCACGACCTATCCCACACGCTAGAAGTATTTATGTGTGGCGTGCGATTGATGCATGGTGTGCATCGTTCAGGTGACAAACTATCAGACGAAGAGCTCACTTTGATGATGCTGGCCATCCTGATGCACGACATCGGTTATGCCCAACGTCGTGGTGAGGAGTTCGGAACAGGCGCGCAGTTCACCCAGACGCACGTACAACGTGGTGTCGAATTCATGGAACATTATTTCGGCGAACGCATGTTACCCACCGGCATCTTGGTGGATGTGAAAGGCATGATCCTAGGTACAGAGCATTTCAGACCGTTCGCGCAGATTGATTTTGCGACTGAGAGGTCACGCATGTTGGCGCGCATCGTGGCAACAGCTGATATCACGGGGCAGATGGCAGATCGAAAATATATCGAGAAGTTGCTCTTCCTCTTCCATGAATTCAAAGAAGCTCAATTCGGTAGCTATCACGGTATGTTCGACCTCTTGGGTAAGACCAAGGGTTTTTACACAGTCACACGTGAGAAGTTGGATGGGGTACTGGATGGTATCTATCACAAGCTCGAATACCACTTCGAAGATGTCTATGGCGAGCGTCGCAACTACTATATCGAATCCATCGAAAAGAACATCGCCTACCTTGAGCTCGTGGTTGCGCAGAGTGAGGATGACTATATCAAGATGCTCAAACGCAACGGTATCGCCGAATGTGCGAAGGCATTGCCGATCACCAATTAGTAATATCGTTCAGTCTTTCATCGGCTGCTGATCTATGAAACCCACCACTCTAGGCACGCCTCTTTCACCTTCCGCCACCAAAGTCATGTTGTTGGGTAGTGGGGAATTAGGCAAGGAAGTCATCATCGCCTTGCAGCGTCTAGGCGTCGAAGTCATCGCGGTGGATCGTTACGAGAACGCACCAGGGCATCAGGTGGCGAATCGTGCGCATGTCATCAATATGGCTGATGGCGCAGCGCTGCGAAAACTCATCGAGAAAGAAAGACCGCACATCATCGTGCCCGAGATCGAGGCTATCGCAACCGACATGCTGGTGCAGATCGAGCAAGAAGGCTTGGCTCGCGTGATACCCACCGCGCGTGCTGCGAGGCTCACCATGAACAGAGAAGGAATACGTCGCTTGGCGGCAGAGACGCTCGGACTGCCGACATCCCCCTACAAGTTCGCGAACAGTTTAGAAGAATTGCAATCCGCCATCGATGCGGGCATCGGTTATCCCTGCATCGTCAAACCAGTGATGTCTTCGTCGGGTAAGGGGCAGTCTAAATTAGATGGCCCATCCGATGTGAAGACAGCTTGGGAATACGCCGCCAGCGGTTCGCGTGTCGATCAGGGGCGGGTCATCGTCGAGGGTTTCATTCCCTTTGATTACGAGATAACCCAACTCACGGTACGTGCGCTTGGCGCGAACGGTGACACAGAGACACATTTTTGCGAACCCATCGGCCACGTTCAGGTGCATGGGGATTATGTGGAAAGTTGGCAGCCGATGGCGATGTCGCCTGTCGCCTTGCAACGTTCACGTGACATCGCGAAAAAGGTCACGGATGACTTGGGTGGCCTTGGCTTGTTTGGGGTCGAGCTGTTCGTCAAGGGAGACATGGTGTGGTTCTCTGAGGTCAGTCCACGTCCACACGATACGGGAATGGTGACCCTATGTACCCAGCGTCTCAACGAATTCGAACTGCATGCACGCGCCATCCTCGGTCTGCCAGTGGATACCTCGCTGCGTGCGGTGGGTGCGTCCGCTGTCATCTATGGTCAGATGGATGAAAAAGGCATCGCCTTCCACGGTGTGGATGAGGCGATGCGTGTGCCCGAGTCGGATATTCGCTTGTTCGGAAAGCCGGAGTCGTTCAAGAAGCGTCGTATGGGTGTAGCTTTAGCGAATGGTAAAGATACCGATGAGGCTCGTGCTCGTGCCAAGTTGGCAGCGAGCAAGGTCGTTCCAGTCAAAGTCTGATGATCTTAGGGATCCATCACGCTACTTTTATCACCACTGACCTAGTTAGGTCGCGTGCGTTCTACGAAGGTGTGTTGGGATTGCAAGCCGATGTCAAACGTCCCGCCATGAGTTTCGACGGCCTTTGGTATGACGTTGGTACGAATCAGCAGATACACCTGATGTTATTGCCTGACCCTGAAGCGGGCTTGCAGCGTCCACAACATGGTGGGCGTGACCGTCATGTCGCGCTCAGTGTGAGCGGACTCGCTAAGTTGATGTCGCGTTTGGATGCAGCAAAAATAAGCTACACCGTGAGTCAGTCTGGACGCCGAGCTTTGTTCTGTCGCGACCCAGACCAGAACGCGTTGGAATTCATCGAGGTCGCCGTGTGATGGATGCCAGCGGGATGAGTCCTAAGGCTTGGTATCAAACCGCCTGCGAGCGTGCAGGTTTTGTTTGCGACACACGTCAACTCCTCGCCATCGACGAATTGGAAACACTGTGGCAACAACTCGTCGAGTTCAAAACCAAACGTAATCAATTCCTCGGGCGCAGCTTGTTGAGTCCTGATGTACCAAAGGGTTTGTATATCTGGGGTGGTGTGGGGCGCGGTAAGACATTCCTCATGGATGGCTTCTATCATTGCCTGCCATATCGTCGTAAACGCCGCATCCATTTCCATAATTTCATGGCTGAAGTGCATCACGAGATGAAGCGGCTCGCGCACGAGAAAGACCCGCTGATGGCTTTGGCCGAGAACATCGAGCGTTCCACGCGGCTGTTGTGCCTAGATGAGTTTCATGTGGATGACATCGCCGATGCGATGATCCTTGGTCGATTGTTGGGTGCACTGCTTGAGCGCGGTGTGGTGCTGTTGACCACTTCCAACTATCCGCCTGATGGGCTGTATCCGAACGGTTTGCAGCGACAGAACTTTTTACCCGCCATCGCCTTGTTGAAGCGCGAGTTGAAGGTGGTCCATCTGGATAGTGATACCGATTACCGCATGCTGCAGATGGTGCGCGATCCCCTCTTCATGGATGCGCGCGACATGACGACCGAGCAGCACATGCAATCATTGTTCCAGCGGCTGACAGCAGGCATGTATTCAGAGCAGGATGACATCCATCTCGGAAGTATTCGTATCCCCGTCATTCGCAAGGCACGCGAGGTCGTCTGGTTCGATTTCAGCAAGCTATGCGGAGGTAATCATGATCAGAGTGATTATCTAGAGATCGCGCATCGCTATCCCACCGTGTTCCTGTCCAACATCCCCAAGATGACTGCAGAGAATGGGGCGGCAGCTCGCCGCTTCACTTGGCTCATCGATGTGTTGTACGACAATCACGTAAAGTTGGTGGCTTCGTTCGAGGTGGAGCAGGCTGTGCTTTATGGGGCAGGTCGGCACGACAGTGAATCGCAACGTATCGCCAGTCGCTTGACCGAGATGCAGACCCATCGCTATCTCGCCTTGCCGCACCACAGTAGAGGTGTCTCATTGACAGCTGAGACTAGGACCGCGACTTAAACTCTGAGAGTGGTTTTGGTGCTCATTAATCTTGGAGTGTGAGGTATCTCTCCAAACTCTCAGAGCGTCGATGTGTTAGTTCAGTAGCCGCTGGCTGAGCGTGTGTCGAAAGTCAGCTGACATGCTGCGGTCGCGTCTGTCAGCATCTTGGCTGCCTCATCGGCCACGGCTTGGGTGATGGTGAATTCGCCCGGTTTGCGTGGTACCGGTTTCTGATTGAGCGTGAGGAAATCCGTCTTGGTCTTCTCTGCGGTGGTTAGGCAATTGGTCAGATCTTCTTTGATCTGCACGATGAATCTTGCCTTTGCTTGCTCGCGCGCTTGGACCATCGCTTGACGTGCCTGCTCGGCGAGGAGCTGTTCTTGTTTGTTCAGATGGTCTAGGTATATCCATGCGCCACCCGCTAATACGATAAGAACGACAGCAACGATTTTCTTGATCATGTGCATCTCCAGTAATTTATCAAATCCGGCGGCATGATAGCCCAAGCGAGCCGCTAGGTGAATATTTAGGGGCCAGGATTTGGATATAAGCGATTGATATCCTCGATACTGTCCAGCGTCTTTGCGAATAGTGTCACTTCGGCGCTATCCAGATCCTCCTCCAACTGTTTGAGTGTCGTCGCGCCAATGATGACGCTGCTGGTGAACCAGCGCGTTCTAGCAAAGGCAAGTGCCAGTGTGGCAGGGGATAGGTCAGCTTCTTGCGCGATCCGCATGTACTCCTTTGTTGCCGCAGGTACATTGATCTTGTTGTAGCGTTGACCGAAACCTGGAAATAGGGTGATGCGTCCATGAGCAGCAGGATCGGTGATGTACTTGCCTGTGAGCCAACCGAATGCCAGCGGACTATAGGCGAGTAGGCCGACTTGCGATTGATGGCAGATTTCTGACAGTCCACTCTCAAAGCTGCGGTTCATCAGGTGGTAGGCGTTCTGAATACTGGCGATCTTGGGCAGACCAAGCTGTTCTGCGATGCGAACGAACTCGGAGACGCCCCAAGGGGTCTCGTTACTCAATCCGATGTGCCTGACTTTCCCTGCTTTCACTAATTCAGCTAACGCAGATAATTGTTCAGCGATAGGCGTGCTGTCGCGCGCTTGGGTCACATCGTAGCTAGTAGCGCCAAACATCGGCACATAGCGGTCTGGCCAGTGGATCTGATAGAGGTCGACGTAGTCCGTCTGTAAGCGCCGCAGGCTGGCATCGATGGCGGCATGGATGTGCTCACGGTTCACGCGCGGGCCATTGCGTATCCAGCTGAAGCCACGTGCTGGACCGGCGATCTTGGTGGCAACGATGAGTTTGTCGCGCTGTTGATGCTTGAGCCAGTTTCCTATGTAAGTCTCCGTGCGGTGCACAGTCTCAGCAC
>JAVBYP010000110.1 GCA_030823965.1 Sideroxydans sp. | reverse complement strand
CTCAGAAAAAGATGTGACTCTTTTTACACGTCAGCTTGCCACGATGTTGAAATCCGGCGTGCCGCTACTCCAAGCTTTCGATATCGTCGGCAAGGGGCATGACAACCCTGCGGTCGCCCGACTGCTGTTGGACATCAAGACAGATGTGGAAACAGGAAGCAGCTTGGAGCAGGCTTTCCGCAAATTCCCACTTTACTTTGACGAACTCTTTTGCAATCTGATCGGCGCAGGCGAAGCGGCAGGTATCTTGGATAGCTTGCTAGACCGCTTGGCTACCTATAAAGAGAAGATCCAAGCGATCAAGAGCAAGATCAAATCGGCGCTGTTCTACCCAGTCTCAATCATCGTGGTGGCCTTCGTCATCACGGCTGTCATCATGATCTTCGTGATTCCCGCCTTTAAGGAATTGTTCAGTAGCTTCGGGGCAGACCTTCCAGCTCCAACCCTCGTCATAATGGCCATTTCAGACTTCTTCGTAACATGGTGGTGGGCCATATTTGGCGCCATTGGTGGCGGTGGATATTGGTTCTTTTATACATGGAAACGTAGTAAGAATATGCAGCGTGCCATGGATAAATTGATGCTGAAACTTCCCATTTTCGGCCGCCTAGTTCGAATTGCAACGATCGCTCGTTGGGCTCGTACGCTCTCCACCATGTTTGCAGCTGGTGTGCCGCTAGTGGAAGCCTTTGATTCAGTGGCCGGCGCTGCAGGCAATGCAGTCTACTACGATGCCACAAAGCAGATACAACGTGAAGTCACCTCTGGTAGCAGTTTGAATTCGGCCATGATCAACTCCAATGTATTTCCAAGTATGGTGCTACAAATGGTAGCCATCGGTGAAGAATCTGGCTCTATAGACAGCATGCTCTCCAAGGTGGCAGATTTCTATGAGGCTGAAGTCGATGACGCGGTAGAGGCACTTTCCAGCTTGATGGAGCCCATCATCATGGTCGTGCTAGGCGTACTTATCGGAGGAATGGTTGTTGCGATGTACCTACCGATCTTCAAGATGGGCCAAGTCGTTTAACCCTGTCTGCACGGGCGCGGTGTTTATACCGCGCTTTTTTTATAGGCTCGACCCGCGATGCTAGCTTTACTGGAATCATCTCCCCTGTCCTTCACACTCCTTGCCGGCATCATTGGATTGCTAGTAGGTAGTTTTCTCAACGTCGTCATCCATCGTCTCCCCAAGATGATGGAGCGTGAGTGGCAACAACAATGCGCCGAGTTGAACGGCCAAACCATCGAAGCATCACCCGAATATAACTTGGTCGTTCCTCGTTCCGCATGCCCACATTGCGGTCACGCGATCAGCGCATTGGAAAACATACCCGTCATCAGCTATCTCTTTCTGCGCGGCAAATGTGCAGGATGCGCAGCTTCTATATCCCCTCGATATCCAATCGTTGAAGCTGTGAGCGGCCTGTTCAGCGCGTATGCCGCATGTCATTTTGGTTTCGGCTTGGCGGGTATCGCTGCCATCATCTTGGTGTGGGCGCTCATCGCCCTCACCTTTATCGATTTCGACACCCAACTGTTACCCGATAGCATCACACTCCCGCTACTCTGGTTGGGATTGCTCCTGAACCTCAATGGTGCCTTCACGTCGCTACCCAATGCACTCATCGGAGCCGTTGCTGGCTACCTCATCCTGTGGTCGGTATATTGGGCGTTCAAGCTCACGACTGGGAAAGAAGGCATGGGCTACGGCGACTTCAAGTTACTGGCTGCGCTTGGCGCTTGGCTGGGTTGGACGATGTTGCCGTTGATCATCTTGCTGTCTTCGCTGGTTGGCGCTGTAGTTGGAGTCGCACTGATCATATTCGTCAAGCATGGACGCAACATTCCCATCCCCTTTGGCCCTTACCTCGCTGGTGGGGGGCTGATCGCTCTGTTCTGGGGACAAGCATTGACCCAGAGTTATCTGCAACTGCTCGCCGTGCCGTGAAGTTATGCCACGGATTGACTGGAGGGATAGGGTGCGGCAAGAGCACCGTCGCAACCTTATTCTCAGAACTGGGTGCCCGCATCGTCGACACCGATCTGATCGCACATCAACTCACCCAAGCTGAAGGGGCGGCTTTACCTGAGATCCGTAAGGAATTCGGTGATGTATCGATAGCCCCGAATGGCGCAATGGATAGAACCAAGATGCGCCAATTGGTGTTCTCCGATGCCACCGCTAAGAAACGCTTGGAAGCGATCCTTCACCCAATGATTCGAGAACAGGCGCAGCTACTTGCCCAATCTCAAAGTGACGCCCCTTATACCCTAGTCGTCGTCCCCTTGCTGTTCGAGAGCGGAAGATATCGCGACTGGCTACATCAGGTCATCGTCGTCGATTGCACAGAGCAGCAACAGATAGCCCGCACCATGCAAAGAAGCAAGCTGTCCGAGGCAGAGGTCAGGTCCATCATGACTCAACAGATCTCTCGAAATGAACGATTGCGGCTGGCCGATGCAGTCATCACGAATGACTCACAGCTCACCAACTTGCGGCTCCAAGTAGAAGAATTACACAGCCGATTGATTCGGCTGTGAAAAACGATTGACGATATGAGATGCTGCCTATATCTTTCGCACCCAGTCATTCCCATACCGTCTATTAGGCTAATGTGATCAGTTACGATTTTCCATTGAATGAACGAGTACGCACCTTGTTGCGACTGGAGGATCTTTTCCAGCGCATCACTCGCTTCATAAGCAGCTCGGAAAGTGCCGATCACCATGCCGCGCTCAGTGTCCTGTTTGAGATCCTCGAAGTCGCTAGCCGCGCCGATCTAAAGTCCGAGATCCTGCAAGAGTTGGAGCGTCAAAAAAAGATACTCAATGCGCTACACAACAATCCTCAGATATCCGAAGAGGCACTGGATGCCGTTCTGAGTGAGCTAGAGAACAATGGCGCCCAGCTACTCGAAATGAACGGGAAGATAGGTCAACATCTGCGTGACGACGAATGGCTGATGGGGATCAAACAGCGCGCATGCATCCCCGGAGGCGTATGCGAATTCGACCTCCCCTCCTATCACTACTGGCAACATCAATCGGCCATCACACGGCGTGCCAATCTAGATGCTTGGGTCACCCCGTTCATGCCCCTGCAGAATGGCATCGCCATATTGCTGAAACTGTTGCGAGAGAGCGGAAAGCTACATCATTTCGTTGCCCACCAAGGCACGTTCCAACAGATGCAAGGTGGCCGCGTCGCACAGTTATTGCGTATCACGCTTGACCAAGCATTACCCTGCATCCCCGAAGTCAGCGCCAACAAATACGCACTCAATATTCGTTTCGTCGCAGCTAATTTCACTGCCAAGACCTCTTTGTACGAACACGATGTCGAATTCGATCTGACCTTCTGTTCCTCGCAATGAGCAAGCCTCCAGTCGTCTCTTGCCCGCACTGTGGCAAGCAACATCAATGGGACACCGCAAACAAGTTCCGCCCCTTCTGCAGCGAACGCTGCAAGATGATCGATCTAGGGAAGTGGGCTAACGAAGAATATCGCGTCGAGCAACGCGAACAAGACCTACAAGAACCCGATCACCAAGCCTGACGTAATAGCGCGATGCCGTGTGCACCGTGCTGCCACGCCACAGCCATATCATCTTCGACCAATCCACCTAGCGCATACACTGGGATAGGTGATTCTGCCGTTATCGCAGCAAAGCTTTGCCAACCTAGATGGGGAGCACCTGGATGTGATCGGGTAGGAAGTACGGGGGAGAGCAAAGCGAAGTCACAACCCAATTGCTCAGCGCGCTGCAACTCTTCTGCGTTGTGACATGAAGCACCGCACCACCTCACATCGGGCCGTTCAGATAATCCTGTGAGTTGTGATGAGGTCAACTGTACTCCATCCGCACCCACCTCCTGCGCCAGCGCCACCTCCCCATTGAGTAGCACCTTTGCGCCTCGCGCATGTGACATAGACACCACGCGTCTCGCCAATGCCTTCAGCTCATCTGGCGCAAGATCTTTCTCTCGCAACTGGATCAAGCGCAAGCCAGAATCCAACTTGATCTCTAATCGAGTGAGGAATTCATCTTCACCCAGTTCAGCCACGTTGCTGATGGCATACAAAGTAGGCAATTCAAGCGCACGCAATATCGGCGCATTGGCGGGCAGGATGGGAGCGACCAGAACTGAAGTCGGCTGTTGCCATGAGAACTGCTGTCCCTCATGTGGATGCAACTCCCCACTCCAGGCAGTCACTCGAAAGAAATGTAATCGTACCGTCGCATGAGGATAGGTGAACACCCGCATCAGCCATGGATAGGCGTTATGCACTTCGATGCCTAACTCTTCACGCAACTCGCGCACCAAAGCATCACGCGCGGATTCACCTTGCTCCAACTTGCCACCGGGAAACTCCCAGTATCCCGCCCATATCTTGCCGGCAGGGCGTTGCGCCAAGAGGAAAGAGCCATCCGGCCGCTGCAAGACCGCAGCGGCAACATCGACGATCTTACTTTGCGACATGCCGACCACACCAATCTTTCGCGAACTGCCCAGCCACACGTCCGCTACGGGAACCACGCATGAGCGACCACTGCAACGCTGCTGTACGTACTTCATCAGTGAGTCCCTGCTTCCAACCATGGTGCACCAACCAATGTGTCGCCACTTGCAGATACTCATCCTGCGTGAATGGATAGAACGATATCCACAAACCAAAGCGTTCTGACAGCGAGACCTTCTCTTCTACGCTTTCAGCAGGATGTATCTCATCGCCGACATATTTCGTGGCGAGATTGTCTTGCATATAGTCCGGCATCAGATGACGGCGATTGGACGTTGCATAGATGAGCAGATTGTCCGAGAAAGCGACCAGATCGCCATCCAATGCAGCCTTGAGCGCCTGATAGCCCGGCTCGGCATCGTTGAAAGAAAGGTCATCGCAATACAGAATGAATCGTTCGGCACGTCCTTGAACCAGACCCACGATAGACGACAGATCGATCAATCCTTGCTTGTCGATCTGAATGACGCGTAGCCCCTGTGTCGCGTACTCATTCAGAAGCGCTTTTACCAACGAGGATTTACCTGTACCGCGCGCGCCGGAGAGCAGCACATTATTGGCCGTACCACCGCGCACGAATTGCAGCGTGTTCTGCTGGACGCGTTGCTTCTGATCATCGATACCCGAAAGATCGGATAGAGCAATGCGTTGAAAATTGGGAACAGGATGTAAGACACGTTGCTGGTGATCCCAGCGAAAAGCGGCGGCGACTTGCCAATCAGGAGTTTGCAACTGCGCACTAGGCAAGATACTTTCCAGACGGGAAAGAAGGCCTTCAGCACGAGAGAGAAATCCATCCAACTTATCCATATAACTCTTTCCTCTCCCGCAGGAGCGCTGGATCAGCTTCTGTAACTAGCGTTGATCTTCACGTAGTCGTATGAGAAATCGCATGTCCACAACGTGGCATTCACTGCACCGCGATTCAGTACCACGCGAATGGTGATGTCGCTCTGCTGCATCACGCGTGCGCCATCTTCTTCCAGATAGCTCTTTGCACGTCCGCCGTTCTCGGCGACCAATACATCATCTAGATAGACCTGCAACTTCTCCACATCCAGATCGGTCACGCCCGCATAGCCGATCGCGGCGAGGATGCGCCCCAAATTAGGATCAGAAGCGAAGAAGGCTGTTTTGATCAATGGCGAATGGGCGATGGCGTAGCCGATCTTGCGGCACTCGGCTTCGTCCTTACCGCCATCCATTTGAATGGTGATGAACTTGGTTGCACCCTCGCCATCCCGCACGATGGCTTGCGCCAGGATCGTAGCGACTTCAGTGATGACGGCCTGCATCGCAGCACGATTGGCAGCATCGATACTCACGCCACTCTTACCTGTTGCGATCAACATCAACGCATCGTTGGTGGACGTATCACCATCGACAGTGATGCAATTGAATGAACGATTCGCAGCTTCGCTCACGATCTGCTGCAACAATGGTTGTGCGATGGCGGCATCAGTAGCGATGTAACCCAGCATGGTCGCCATGTTGGGATGGATCATGCCGGAGCCTTTGGACATGCCCGTGATGGTGACCGTCTTGCCGCTGATCTGCACTTGACGCGACACCGCTTTGGCAACGATATCCGTCGTCATGATGGCTTGTGAAGCATCGAACCAGTTATCCGCTTTCAGATTCGCAATGGCGGCGGGCATTCCTGCGACGATCTTATCGACGGGTAGCGGCTCCATGATGACGCCCGTGGAATACGGCAACACTTGCTCGACTGAACAGCCCAACAACTTAGCTAGTTCAGC
>JAVBYP010000260.1 GCA_030823965.1 Sideroxydans sp. | reverse complement strand
CCCTCCGACGATCTGTTGTTGCAGGAGGCATTGCTGCGCCAATACACCACGGCCGAGGCTGAGCAGCGCTACAACGAACGCAAGGCTAATCCTCAAGCCGCCACGGATGCACTCGGTACCGGCCTGAGCAATCTTGCCAGCCGCATGTATCAGCGCAGCCGAGAAAGTGTCGAATCAGCGAGCGATCAGATCGAGACACGCGAGCGATTCAAAAAAGCCGTGCTGAACGATTGGGATATCGTCATCAACAGCGAGGAAGAACGCCGCATGTTGATCGAGCTGTTGGAGAAGATGTCCAATATCGAATACTGGCAGGCGACCAAACGACTGGTCGAGTACGCACTGTGGTTGCGTCCCGGCGCACAGGACGTGTTTCCGGAACCGCAGGAAAGGGCTGCAGCCAATCTGTTGCGAAGCAAGATACATGGGCGTTTTAGTGAAGGATGGGCAAAGAACACTCTGGCCAAGCTTTACCTGGTCGGGCGTGGCGTGCCGCGTGATGAAACCAAGGCTCGCCACCTGTTCGAGTCCTGCGCCAACTACACTTTTGTCACCTACCAAGATACCAATCGGGAAGACCGAGTCGAGATAGAGACGCGCTGCGGCTTCAATCTGGCGCGTTTGCACGAGAAAGGATGGGGTGTGGATGCTGATCCGAAAAAGGCGGAGCAGATTCGCAACGAGGCAGTCACCAAGTACAACAAGGAAAAGAAGACACAGCTCAGCGCTGTGCAGATCGAGGAGCTGATTCGCCCATGAAAACTCTGATCACAACCCTAGGGTTCGCAGCGCTCGCTCTGATGATGCAAACCGCACAAGCAGGCAATCCCCCTTTCAGCGACAGCTTCTCCGCAGCGGGAGACTGGGCTTCGAAAAGCAACAGCAAATTCAAGGTCGCCGTAGAGAATGGCGTTCTGACCACCGCATCGTTGGCCGGAGGGACAGGAGAATTTATCCAGCCGGTCAGAATCAATCCGGCAGCGCGCTGGCGTGCTGCGGTGGATATCACGTTTCGCAGCTATAACGAAAAAGATGCCGCCAAACGTGCCGGCCTAGCAGTGAACGGCCCGCTGGGCGATGGCATGCACATCCTGCTGACTTCAAACGGCTATGCTCGGATCAGCTATTGGGATGGGAAGAAATGGGTAGAAAACGATCCTCTGCCGTTCGCCGATGCCAAGCGGGCCAAGACCAAACTCAACGAGACCAATCGGCTGTCTATCGAGCGCGAGTCAGGATTCTTCAGGGTGTATGTCAACGATGACTATGTCGGTCGCACCCGCGTGATGGATTTCACGCCGACCTCGGTAGGCGTTGTCCAGTCTTCGCAGTCGGCCATGGCGGTCGAGTTCGACAATCTCGTTCTCGATGAACTCGGTATGGATACTCGTTTCATGCGCTTGCTGAATATTTCCGTCATTCCCGGTAGCAAGCCGCTGGTGATCGATGACTTCACGCGCGGTGACAAGCAAGCCAAGCGAGTTCCTACGTGGGAAAGCAGTTGCATCGATGTCAGCAAGGCGATCACCAATGGTCGCTTTGTCGCCTTGTGCAGCGATAAAGAGAACAGCACGCTGGTAACTGCAGACAGCAGTCATGCAGGTTACAACTCGGAGGGCGGTTTTTCGGATTTCCAGGTTGGTGCACGTTTCAATCGCGAGCAGGGAGACGGCATATATGGTTTGGAACTGCGTGCTAAACGGCACAAAGAAGGGCCTGACGAAACCCCGGTGCTCAATTTGCTGCTGGGCTCGAAGTCATTTGTGGTGTACTACTTTCCGCCGGGAGCTAAACTCATCAGATTGGTGGATTGGACGCCAAGCCCCTCCATCAAGTCCACGGACAACCATTTGAACCTGACCTGGGAGAATGGCCGCTTGCTGATCTTCATCAACGGCGACTTCCAGACTGCGGTAGATGCACCAAAGGAGTTCTATCTCAACAAACTTGGATTCTATGCCGACTCGGGCACAACCATCAGCGTCGACGATTTCTATGCCGGAGAGATGTGATCGGCACTGCGGTCCGTTGTGTACAAAATGCGAGGATGCCCCTCGGGGATGATGGATATCTTGAGCTTACTCGCACTGCTGGTCATCATCGCCTTGGGATGGTTCTGGCTACACAGCATCCGCATCTTAGAGATCGCACGTGATGCAGGTAGACGCGCCTGTGCCAGAGAAGAGCTGCAATTCCTAGATGACACCGTCGCCAGCACCAGCCTCGCGCTTGATCGCGATGCATCAGGCCGCCGCATACTGCGCCGCACCTATCGTTTCGAATTCACCGAGACGGGCAATAGCCGAAGAGAAGGGGAGGTCATCATGCTTGGTGAGCGCGTCGAATCAGTGACGATGGAGCCTTATCAGATCTTGGAGTGAGGGCGCGCAAGGTAATGCGAAGCTGAACCCATTAACACACTGTTCAAACTCGACCTCTTTAGAAACTCGCCCCCAACGCGATCACCGCGCCTACGCCAAGTCCATACGGCAGGTGAGAAAGCGTACTCGCCAGTAAAGCATTCGAGCCACGCGGTCCGCGTCGCCCGAACATTCCCCAGCCGAACGAAGGTAGCAGAATGAACCAAGGCAGCGCTGAAGTGGCCAAGCCAAACAGCGCACCACCAAGCAAATGATCGCTAGGTAAGGGCAGACCTGTGGCTTGGAAAAAGAGGGGATACAACAGCGCCACACCGCCGCCCCCCACCAAGAAATGGAATGCCCATCCAGCTTTCACCTCACCAGCCAGCGGGGCAGAATCGAGAATGTTGGAATAAGTGAAGCGCCCGTGCAGCAAGCCTAAGAACCAGCGCCCCACCAACGCGATGTTCACCCCGCTGGTGATGCCGACCTTCGCGGTGTAAGTCTCGGTGACATCCATCAGCACAGCACCCACGATGCCGCCGATGAACGCCCAGATCAGAATCTCCATAGCTTTGATTCGTATTTGTGTGCGGGTTAATTCAACTTATTCAAGAAGCTCAACTCTCTTGAGGCCAAAGAGATCTCCCGCAAGAAACACAGCAAGCCCAGAATGAGAAAGAACATGGCAGCGAAGAATGTTCCGGCAACGATGTCCGGCATATTCAAACCCATCTTCACCTCGACGAAGAGTGAGGCGATAGACGTACACACACTCAATGCCGCCAGCGTGATCAATCCGATAGACCTGCGTATCCAAGCAGTACGCCGCACAATGATCTCGAACTCAGCCACATGCTTGGCACGTTGGTCTTCATTCATCGTGTGTAGCACACGAGCACGGTCGATCGCTCGGCCAAGTCGGTTCACCAGCACAGAGAGGATAGAGCCCACACCCGTCAACAAGAATACGGGGGCGACCGCATCGCGGATGGCGACGGACACGCTTTGGATTTCGGGAAGTGAACTTTCGATCATCAGATATTCCTTGATAAGTATTTGTAGCTCTTAGAGCTTTGAAGTGAGGAGGGCAAGGAAATGTGAAGCTGACCCCATTAGTTTCCATTAGCTTAAGTTCAGTACGTCCCCAATTATTTAGTCAAGGCACTGCTCAACTTTTTCAGAAAGCGTACTAAATTCCTCCTTGAATTGTTGGCAGACATGAAGCGTGAATAATTGAAGGCAGCTTGCCCTATCAAGTCCAAGATGCTTAGATATTTCGAAAAATTCATTATGTTTTCCTGCCTGTAATCCATATTCCAAAATATCTACAAGCGCATTTATTTCTGTTCCCGTGAGTGCTGAAAGTGTTTCTGTGTTTTCAGAGCATTTTTGGACAATCCAAGCCTCAGGCCAAGTGTCGCCAGGTAAATATGCAATTCTGTTGCTGAACCAATCATCGAAATCTTGTTCGATATTTTCAGCCATTTTCTTTGCATGATTAAGGTTGTCGGCGGCTTTAGCCTTTTGGTCTCCGTCAAAGATCGCAAGGGTTGGTCTTTCCTCGCCGCGTATGTATTGAGCAGCAAGTTGCCTAGATAACGCTGTCGCTGAACCAATTACTTTGACCGAAATACGTGAGCGAATTATTGAGGGAAGTGCTGTTAATAGAAGCACTCTTGCTATTTCATCCTCAACTAGAAGATCTAATTCTTTACCAGCTATTGCCCCCATTTTTGAAAAAGCAAATTCAGATGAAATGGAGTCAGTGATTTTTGTGTTTCCGTTTACAGACTCAACAAAAAATCGCGCGTCATCGGGTAGGCTGTCAAATATCTCTTTCGAATGTGTTGTACAGATGACTTGGGTGTGAGTTTCTAGGCAAACATCCTTGAGCTTATCGATAAATTTCCTTTGAGCCTCGGCATGTAGGCCAAGTTCAACTTCATCCATGATGAGTAGTGCGCCATCGCCACATGAATATATGGTTGAGAAAATTTCAAAAAGCGCATTTTCTCCTGCGCCCATATTGAATCCAGAGTAGATGGTTTCCCCGATTTGAACGATTGGTAAGCTATATTTTGAATACTCCAAATATCGAAATTTGTCGTAGGATTTGTTCAGTACATATCCAACGGCATCCTTTACTTTGTTTTCCCAGCCTTGTGGTTTAGCGTCCTTGAACGCTTTTGAATATGATCTGGATTGACTACGCTCGCTATGAGGAACAATTCTTTCAATACCTAGAAATACAACATTTTTCCGAAGCCGATCTGCATAGTCATTCCATCTGCCTCCCTTGGTTTTCCACCGCCTTTGATATCCAAAACCAACACCGTCTGGACGTGCTTCGGTTTTCTTCAAGTTATTCACTGCAAAGTAGTAGCGAATATCGATACCTTGCGGCGGTATTTCCTCAGTGTGCTGAACAAAAAAGTCAGAAAAGGTGTAATACGGAAGATGCCGTTTAGGTAATTTGTAGCCGTTTTTATTATTGTGATAAGCACAACAAGCTAAAGCCAATATTGTGGACTTACCAGCCCCATTCCGTCCCGCTATCGCGGTAATGGGGTAGGCGAAAGAAATATCAACGGAGTTAATCCCTCTAAATGCCCCATTCTTTAATTCGATTCTGCGAAGTAATGATCTTGTATAGTCTTTGGTGAACCAATCTCTGAGCTTTTTATCTTTTTTACTTTCACGATATTTCATATGCTCACCCTCAATCTTGTTGGTTCAATCACGGAGCAAGACTACACCAGCTTCTTCAACTGATAAATCCTATCCAGCGCTTCTTTCGGACTCATCTCATCTGGTTGTAGATCACGCAGTGCAGACACCAGCGGATTTTCTTCTGGCTCTGGCGCTTCCGGTGCAGCCGCGAACAAATCACCTTGTGGGCTTTGTGCGGCGCTGTTCTGTTCCAACTTTACTAACTGTTTCTTCGCGCTACGGATGACGCTGTTCGGCACGCCTGCGAGGGCAGCGACTTGCAGGCCGTAGCTTTGGCTGGCTGCGCCTTCGTTGACACTGTGCAGGAAGACGATGCTGTGCTGGTGTTCGATGGCGGCGAGGTGGACGTTGGCGAGTTGTTTGAATTCTTCGGCTAGGCGCGTGAGTTCGAAATAGTGCGTCGCAAACAATGTGTAGCTGCGGTTGATCTCTAGCAGGTGGCGCGCGATGGCGTAGGCGAGGGCGAGGCCGTCGAAGGTGCTAGTGCCGCGCCCGATCTCGTCCACCAGCACTAGGCTCTTGTCGGTGGCGTTGTGCAGGATGTTGGCGGCCTCGGTCATCTCAACCATGAAGGTGGAACGCCCCGAGGCTAAGTCGTCCGATGCGCCGATGCGCGTGAAAATCTGGTCGATCTCACCCAGCACCGCTTGTTGTGCAGGCACGAAACAGCCGACATGCGCGAGCAACGCGATGATGGCGGTCTGCCGCATGTAGGTCGATTTACCACCCATGTTGGGGCCGGTGATGAGTAGCGTGCGGCGCGTGTCGTTGAGCGTGCAGTCGTTCGGCGTGAAGGTGTCCACTTGCGCTTCGACGACGGGATGGCGACCTTGCTTGATATCGATACGTGCATCGTTGCTGAACTGCGGTGCGCAAAAGTTGAGCGTGGCGGCGCGTTCGGCGAAGGTGGCGAGTACGTCCAACTCAGCGATGGCGGCGGCGATGGCTTGCAGTTGCGGGATGCTCGGTGCGAGTGCATCCAGCAGTTGTTCGTAAAGCATCTTCTCGCGCGCCAATGCACGGTCGTTGGCAGAGAGCGCTTTGTCTTCGAAGGTCTTCAACTCGGGGGTGATGTAACGCTCGGCGTTCTTCAAAGTCTGGCGGCGGCGGTAGTCGTCCGGCACGTTCACCGATTGCGCGATGCTCACTTCGATATAGAAGCCGTGCACGCGGTTGTATTCCACCTTCAATGTGTTGATGCCGGTGCGCGC
>JAVBYP010000198.1 GCA_030823965.1 Sideroxydans sp. | reverse complement strand
CAAGAACTTCCCCTGGATGTATAAGAAATAAGGCGAATGATGGATAACAAGATAAGTATCAAAGCAGCGCACAAGACCTTCGGCGAGGGCGAACGCTCCATCGTCGCCCTGCAAGCCGTGGATCTGGACATCGCACGTAACGAGTTCGTCACCTTCGTCGGCGCGTCCGGTTGTGGCAAGTCCACCTTGCTGCGTTGCATCGGCGGCTTGGAGTCATTGAGTGCGGGCAGCATCGAGGTGGATGGTGCGGCCATCAATGGCCCCGGCGTCGACCGTGCCATGGTGTTCCAGCATTACAGTTTGTATCCGTGGCTAACGGTGATGGACAACATCAAGTTCACCCGCCAGTTGCAGGCCGGGCGCGAAGACCTCACATCAGCGGATGTGGAGGCAGCATCGGGACGGGCAGATGCCTTGCTCGACCTGATGGGACTGACCCATGTGCGCGATGCCTATCCCAATCAACTCTCCGGTGGCATGCAACAGCGCGTCGCCATCGCGCGCGCGTTGTTGCCACGTCCGCAGATATTGCTGATGGATGAACCATTCGGTGCGCTGGATGCGCAGACGCGCGAAGTGATGCACGACCTCATCCTGCATGTGTCGAAACTGGAAAAGACCACCATCGTGTTCGTGACACACGATGTGGAAGAAGCCATCTATCTGGGACAGCGTGTGGTGGTGATGGCCCCGCGTCCAGGCCGTATCGACAGCATCTACCCGGTGGAACTACCAGCTAAGCGCGATCAAGACATGAAGCTGTCGTCTGAATTCTTGCGGCAGAAGAAGGCGATCCTGCATCGCATCCGCGAGACCTCTGGCATGCGCACCGACTATGAACTGTTGGAACGCATGACACGGCAGGCTGAACAACAGACCGACAAGCAATAAGGAGCCTCACATGACCGAAGCATTATCCAAGACCAACCTGCTGTGGGAAGAGACGCTTCCCGCCGGAGCACACTGGTCCTTTCAAATGAAACGCGGCAGCGCATTGCGCATCACCGATGTGGAAGGTGGCGCCAACTTGTCCATGCTGCTCTACAACCTGGACGAGAAGCTGGAGCGTTACAACATGCCGGACACCTTGAAGGCGCAGCACACCGCGCATCTCACCAAGGGCTTCGTGCTGTATTCCGATATGGGGCGCGTGCTCGCCTCCGTCATCGAGGACAGTTGTGGCTGGCACGACACCATCGGCGGCATGACTAACTCGGCGCTGGTGGAGAAAAAATACGGCAAGGCGGATTACCAGAATGCACGCAACGAGATGCATCGTAATGCGCGCGACAGTTGCATCATCGAGCTGGGCAAATGGGGTCTGGGCAAACGCGACATCGTGCCCAACCTCAATCTTTTCAGCAAAGTGAGCGCCGACGATGCCGGTGGATTGCACTTCGAGACCAACCATTCCAAAGCTGGTGATCTCGTCGAGCTGCGTTTCGAGATGAACGTGCTGGTGGTGGTGTCGGCAAGCCAACATCCACTCGATCCAAATCCGCAGTACGCACCCAAGCCGGTAGCACTCAAGGCATGGCGGTCCGGTGTGCCGAACAAGAGCGATCACTGCCGCAACTTCCGCCCCGAGAACGTACGCGGCTTCTACAACACTGAGCTGCTATTCCGCTGAGCGCAGGAGAGAACATGACTATCGTTGAAAGCAAATTGAATCCACAACACGCCAGCTACGACTGTGTGCTGCCCGCTGGTGAATCTTGGCTGCATGAAGTGAAGCGCGGACAAGTATTTCGCATCCTCGATCTGGAAGGAAACCAGGCCGTGGATACCTTGTTCTACAACGCACGTGATCCGGAAGAACGTTACAGCGCGGTGGACACCATCCGCGAACAGGGCAACCTCTATCTCACTGCGGGGACCCGCTTGCTGTCGACCGAAGGCAATGTGTTGATGACCATCGTGGCTGACACCTGCGGACGTCACGACACCCTGGGGGGTGCCTGTGCGGCGGAGAGCAACAGTGTGCGCTACGCCATCGACAAGAAATACATGCACAGTTGCCGCGACAGTTTCCTGCATGCGCTCGGTCATTGCGATTGCGGTATGAGCAAGCGCGACCTCACCGCCAATGTGAACTTCTTCATGAACGTACCGGTGACGCCGCAAGGCGAGCTGACTTTCGCCGACGGCATCTCTGCTCCCGGCAAATACGTGGAGATGCGTGCCGAGATGGATGTGTTCGTGCTGATCTCCAACTGCCCGCAACTGAACAATCCGTGCAACGCCTACAACCCCACCCCGGTGCAATTGCTGATCTGGGATGCCGTCAGCCAATGACACACACATCCGGACGACCGGATGTTGAATAACCATGCAGGACGACCTGCAGATCAGGTGAGCCATGTTCAATAAAGTCTTGATAGCCAATCGCGGCGCGATCGCCTGCCGCATCATCCGTACCCTGAAGAAGATGGGTATCCAGTCAGTCGCCGTGTACTCCGAAGCGGATGCCCGCTCGCTGCATGTGCAGATGGCGGACGAAGCCGTATGCATCGGTGCCGCAGCCGCAGCCGAAAGTTATCTGCGCGGTGACCACATCCTCGAAGTCGCACGTAAGTTGGGTGTGCAGGCTATCCATCCCGGTTACGGTTTCCTTTCTGAGAATGCGGCCTTCGCCGAGCAATGCGCAGAAGCGGGCGTGGTGTTCATCGGCCCTACACCGGATCAGATGCGTCGTTTCGGACTCAAACATACGGCACGCGAGATCGCCGAACAGAACGGCGTGCCGCTGCTTCCCGGTAGCGGATTGCTGGCTGATGTCGGTCACGCGCACGCCGAGGCGTCACGTATCGGCTACCCCGTGATGATCAAAAGTACCGCTGGTGGCGGTGGCATCGGCATGCGTCTTTGCTGGAGTGCGGATGAGCTGAGCGAGGCGTTCCAATCGGTGGAACGTCTGGCACGTGCCAACTTCAAAGATGCCGGCATCTATCTGGAAAAATACGTCGAGCACGCACGCCACATCGAAGTGCAATTGTTCGGTGACGGCAAAGGCTCAGTGATCGCACTGGGCGAACGCGACTGTTCGGTGCAGCGCCGCAACCAGAAGGTGATCGAAGAGACACCCGCACCCAACATCACACCCGAGGTGAGGAAGCACTTGCTGGAGACGGCGGTGCGACTGGGTGAAGCAGTCGGGTATCAATCGGCAGGTACGGTCGAGTTCGTGTTCGATGCACTCAGCGGTGAGTTCTATTTCCTCGAAGTGAACACACGTCTGCAAGTCGAACACGGCGTCACCGAAGAAGTGACGGGTGTCGATCTGGTGGAGTGGATGGTGTTGCAGGCGGCCGGCGAGTTGCATTCGCTGGAAAGCGTGCAGATCAGACCCAAGGGAGCCTCTATCCAAGTGCGTCTGTATGCGGAAGACCCCAACAAGAACTTTCAACCATCCAGCGGTGTGTTGAGCGGTGTCGAGTTCTCTGTTGACGCGCGCAACGAGACTTGGGTGGAACGTGGCAGTGAAGTGCCGCCTTACTACGACCCGATGATCGCCAAGATCATTGTGAAGGGAATGAACCGCGAATCCGCATTAGAGAAGATGCGCGATGTTTTAGACGACACACGAGTGGATGGTATCGAGACCAATCTGGAATATCTGCGCCAGATCGTGGCCGACCGCGTGTTCATCGAAGGTCGCCAAACCACGCGTTACTTGAACGGTTTCCATTACCAACCGAATACCATCGATGTACTGGAACCCGGCGTGCAGAGCACCATACAGGATCATCCCGGCCGACTCGGATATTGGAACATCGGTGTGCCACCCTCGGGACCGATGGATGCATTGGCGTTCCGTCTGAGCAACCAGTTGTTGGGGAATGCTGACGAAGCAGCCGGATTGGAATTGACCGTATCGGGCCCCACGCTAAAGTTCAACAGCGACACCGTCATCGCCTTGACCGGCGCAGCGATGAAGGCCGAGCTGGATGGCAAGCCGCTGAAGTTCTGGCGCAGCCATGTGGTGAAGGCAGGCAGTGTGTTGCGCTTGGGTGCAGTAGTGGGCGGTGGTTGCCGTACTTATCTAGCTGTGGCGGGCGGTTTCGATGTGCCCGATTATCTGGGCAGCAAGTCCACTTTCACGCTGGGCCAGTTCGGTGGTCACGGCGGCCGCACTTTGCGCACGGGCGATGTGTTGCACCTCGGTGTCGAGTCAGTGCCACGCGCACCTCGTGCGTTGCCATCGAATCTGATCCCTTCATACAGCAAGCAGTGGGAGATCGGCGTGTTGTACGGACCGCATGGCGCGCCGGATTTCTTCACTGAATCTGACATACAGACTTTCTTCGCCACCGATTGGGAAGTGCATTACAACTCCAGCCACACCGGTGTGCGTCTGATCGGCCCCAAGCCGCAATGGGCGCGGCAGGATGGTGGAGAAGCGGGTCTGCACCCGTCCAACATCCACGACAACGCTTACGCCATCGGTGCGGTAGATTTCACTGGCGACATGCCAGTCATCCTTGGTCCGGACGGCCCCAGCTTGGGGGGCTTCGTGTGCCCAGTCACTATCGCGCATGCAGAGCTGTGGAAGATGGGTCAACTGCGTCCGGGCGATACGGTGCGCTTCGGCTGGATGACTTTGGAGCAAGCCAACCATCTGGAACGACTGCAAGATCAGACCATCGCTGACTTAGCTTTGCCTGAAGTGATACAAGATTTTCCTGTCGCCAAAAAGATGGGCAGCCCCATCATCCACAGCATCCCCGCCAAGGGCGAGCAAGTACAAGTCGTGTATCGCCAGTCCGGTGACCGCAACCTGCTCATCGAGTACGGTCCGCTGGTACTCGATATCAATCTGCGTTTCCGTGTGCACGCGCTGATGCAATGGGTAGAGCAGGCGATGGAAGCAGGCAAGTTGCAAGGCATCCTCGACCTGACCCCGGGCATCCGTTCTTTGCAGATCCATTTCGACAGTCGTGTGTTGTCGCGCGCGGACTTGGTCAAGCGACTCATCAAAGCAGAGAAGAAGCTGCCACCCATCGCAGACATGCAGGTGCCAACGCGCATCGTGCATCTGCCGCTATCGTGGGACGATCCTTCCACCAAGCTGGCGATCGAGAAATACATGCAGTCGGTGCGCAAGGATGCGCCGTGGTGTCCGAGCAACATCGAGTTCATCCGCCGCATCAACGGCATCGCCGACATCGAGCAGGTGAAGCGCATCGTGTTCGATGCCAGCTATCTAGTGATGGGACTGGGCGATGTGTATCTCGGCGCACCGGTGGCCACGCCGCTCGATCCGCGTCATCGTTTGGTCACCACCAAATACAACCCGGCACGTACCTGGACACCGGAGAACGCGGTCGGTATCGGCGGTGCCTATATGTGTGTGTACGGCATGGAAGGCCCCGGCGGTTACCAGTTCGTCGGCCGCACCGTGCAGATGTGGAACCGTTACAAACAGACGGCGGATTTCAAAGATTCAAAACCGTGGCTGCTGCGCTTCTTCGACCAGATCCGTTTCTATCCGGTATCGGAGCAGGAGCTGCTCAAGATGCGCGAAGATTTTGTCGCCGGGCGTTTCCAACTGAAGATCGAAGAGACCACCTTCAGCCTCAAGGATTACAACAAGTATCTGCAAGACAACGACAAGGAGATCAGCGCATTCCGCGACACACAACGCGCCGCTTTTGCCGCCGAGCGTGAGATGTGGAAGGCCAACGGTCAGGCCGAGTACGCAAGTGATAGCAGTGTGGCGGAGGCAGGTACGGACAGTGAGTTGGATCTGCCGCCGGGCAGTCGTGCCGTCGCCGCCCATGTGGCGGGCAACGTGTGGGCCATGTCGGCGACCGTCGGCAGCAAGGTGAAGGCGGGTGACACCTTGGTCGTCATCGAATCCATGAAGATGGAGATCGCGGTGGTCGCGCCTTGCGACGGTGAGATCGTGCAGTTGAACTGCCGCATCGGCGGCCAAGTCGCAGCCGGCCAAGATCTGTTGGTCATTCAGGGTGAGACAGCATGAGTCAGCCGTTAGACATCGCCACGCTGCGCCAGCGATATCTTGCAGGCAGTTTGCAACCGCTAGAGGTGGTGCAGGACATCCTCGCGCGCATCGGCGACGATCATCATCGCGTGTGGATACACAGATTGCCGTTGGAAGAGATCCGGAAATACATCGTTGCGCTGCAAGATAAGGATCCTGCCGATTTGCCGCTGTATGGCATCCCGTTCGCCATCAAGGACAACATCGATCTGGCGGGTGCGCCGACCACGGCGGGGTGCCCAGACTATGCCTATCACCCGCAACGTCATGCGACGGTGGTGCGTCAGCTCATCAATGCGGGTGCCATCCCCATCGGCAAGAC
>JAVBYP010000163.1 GCA_030823965.1 Sideroxydans sp. | reverse complement strand
CGACCATAGCAAGTTGGCCCCACTCCTTCCCATCTCGAACAGGACAGTGAAACGACTTCGCGCCAATGATAGTGTGCAGCTCGCATGTGAAAGTAGGTCATCGTCAGACTCCTTACAAAGCTAAACCCTCAAGTGAAAACTTGAGGGTTTTTGCTTTTATATTTCGTTAGTTCCTTTGAGAGAACGCAGCTTTTACGGTATCATCGCACTCCATGACAAAGTACATATTCATTACCGGCGGCGTTGTCTCTTCCCTAGGAAAAGGCATCGCCGCCGCTTCACTTGCGGCCATCCTTGAATCACGTGGACTGAAAGTCACGATGCTCAAATTGGATCCTTATATCAATGTCGATCCTGGCACGATGAGCCCGTTCCAGCACGGCGAAGTGTTCGTCACTGAAGATGGTGCCGAGACCGATCTGGACTTGGGCCATTACGAGCGCTTCATCAGCGCCAAGATGCGCAAAGCCAACAATTTCACAACTGGGCAGATATACGAGAGCGTCATCCGCAAAGAGCGTCGCGGTGAATATCTGGGCAAAACTGTTCAAGTGATCCCGCATATCACCAATGAGATACAAGCGTTCGTTGAACGCGGTGCGGCAGCTTCTTTGGACGGAAAAGCGGATGTCGCTATCGTTGAGATCGGTGGTACGGTAGGTGACATCGAATCATTGCCATTCCTCGAAGCTGCACGCCAAATGGGCCTTCGCATGGGGCGCCATCAAGTGGCGTATGTTCATTTGACACTGGTTCCCTACATTGCCACAGCAGGTGAGTTGAAGACCAAGCCGACACAACATAGCGTACAGAAGCTGCGCGAGATCGGTATCTTCCCAACCGCATTGATCTGTCGTGCCGACCGTCGCATCCCTGACGACGAGCGCGCTAAGATATCGTTGTTTGCCAATGTTCGTGAAGACAGCGTCATTTCAATGTGGGATGTGGATAGCATCTACAAAGTGCCGCAAGTGCTACATGAGCAGGGCTTGGATCGCATCATCTGCGAAGAGCTTGCGCTGAATGCTCCTCCAGCAGATTTGTCTGTTTGGAACAATCTCATCACTGCTCAGGAAAATCCTAAGCATCACATCACCATCGGCATGGTGGGCAAGTATGTCGATCTGACTGAGTCTTATAAGTCATTGATTGAAGCATTACGCCATGCCGGTATTCACACCTCGACGCGAGTGAACATCGAATACTTGGATTCTGAAGTCATCGAGACTGAAGGCACTGATTGTTTGAAGAGCTTGGATGCGATCCTTGTTCCTGGGGGCTTCGGTGTGCGCGGAACGGAAGGCAAGATCGCCGCCATCCGTTATGCACGTGAGAACAAGATCCCCTATCTAGGGATCTGCCTAGGTATGCAACTCGCGGTCATCGAATATGCGCGTCATGTGTCTGGCATGGCTGATGCGAACAGCACCGAATTCAATCTTGAAACAGAACACCCTGTTGTTGCTCTGATCACCGAGTGGTTGGATCGTGATGGCAAGGTGGCTAAGCGTAGTGCTGATTCCGATATCGGTGGCACGATGCGCTTAGGCGCGCAGCGCTGCCCAATCAAACCGAACACGATGGCTCAATCTATCTATGGCAATGAAGTGAATGAGCGTCACCGCCATCGTTATGAAGTGAATAATCATTTTGTTCCTGCCTTAGAGAAAACTGGTTTGATCATCTCTGCGCGTACCCCTTCCGAAGATCTGCCTGAGATGATGGAATTGCCGCAAAGTCAGCACCCATGGTTCGTCGGTGTGCAGTTCCACCCAGAGTTCACTTCTACACCGCGTGACGGACATCCTCTGTTCGAGGCTTATGTCACAGCTGCCGTAGCGCATAAGGAAACTGTATGAAGCTATGCAACTTTGATGTCGGGCTAGATAAGCCTCTGTTCCTGATCGCAGGTCCATGCGTGATCGAATCGGAGCAGATGGCCATCGACACTGCTGGGCAGTTGAAAGAGATCTGTCAGAAGCTCGGCATACCTTTCATCTACAAGTCTTCTTACGACAAAGCCAATCGCAGTTCTGGCAAGACCTTTCGTGGTTTTGGCATGGAAGCGGGGCTGAAGATCCTAGAGAAAGTGAAAGCGCAGATCGGTGTGCCAGTGCTGACCGATGTGCATGATGAAGACGAGATCGCTCCCGTCGCCTCTGTCGTCGATGTGTTGCAAACGCCTGCGTTCCTTTGCCGTCAGACTGATTTCATCCATGCTGTTGCGAAATCGGGCAAGCCAGTGAACATCAAGAAGGGGCAGTTCCTTTCCCCGTGGGACATGAAGAACGTGGTGGACAAGGCGCGCGAAGTGAGCGGTGGCGACACCATCATGGTGTGTGAACGCGGCGCATCGTTTGGTTACAACAATCTAGTGTCGGACATGCGCTCCTTGGCTGTGATGCGCAACACGGGATGCCCTGTGGTATTCGATGCCACGCATTCTGTCCAATTACCTGGCGGTCAAGGTACTGCGAGTGGTGGTCAGCGCGAGTTCGTGCCCGTGTTGGCACGTTCAGCAGTGGCAGCAGGTGTTGCAGGTGTGTTCATGGAGACTCATCCTGATCCCGCAAAAGCATTGTCAGATGGCCCGAATGCATTTCCATTGGGACATCTGCAAGAGATGTTGCAGACACTCAAAGCGATCGATGCTTTGGTGAAGCAGCAAGGTTTTATTGAAGAGAACGTTAACTTAAAGAGTGTTTGAAAGAAGGAATAGAAAATGAGTGCAATCGTTGATGTCATCGCCCGTGAGATTTTGGATTCCCGTGGTAACCCGACCGTAGAAGCCGATGTATTGTTGGAATCTGGCGTGATGGGCCGTGCAGCCGTGCCGTCTGGCGCCTCCACAGGTGAGAAGGAAGCTATCGAGCTGCGTGATGGCGACAAGCAGCGCTACTTGGGTAAGGGCGTGCTGAAGGCAGTTGAGAACGTGAACACTGAGATCGCTGAAGCGATCATTGGTTTGGATGCGGCTGAACAAGCATTCATCGATCAGACCATGATCGATTTGGATGGTACAGATTCAAAATCCCGCTTGGGTGCCAACGCCATCTTGGCGGTGTCTATGGCCGTGGCACGTGCAGCTGCTGAAGAGAGTGGCTTGCCACTGTATCGCTACCTCGGTGGTGCAGCACGCATGGAGATGCCAGTACCGATGATGAACATCATCAACGGCGGCGCGCATGCCACTGGCGGTGCGGACATCCAAGAATTCATGATCATCCCTGTTGGTGCGCAAAGTTTCCGTGAAGCCTTGCGTTGTGGTGCAGAAGTGTTCCATGCACTGAAGGCGATCTTGCATCATCGTGGTATGACAACAACTGTTGGCGACGAAGGTGGCTTCGCTCCAGCCTTGGGTTCCAATGAGGCAGCACTGAAAGTCATCGTTGAAGCGATCGAAGCAGCGGGATATGTACCAGGCGCAGATGTTGCTATCGGTATCGACGCTGCTGCTTCTGAGTTCTACAAAGATGGCAAATACCATCTGAAGGCAGACGGTTTGGTTTTGACTGCTGCGCAGATCATCGACATGTACGCTTCTTGGGTCGATAAATATCCAGTCATCTCACTGGAAGATGGCATGAGCGAGCACGACTGGGACGGTTGGAAAGCATTGACCGATCGCCTCGGCAAGCAGATCCAATTGGTGGGTGACGACGTGTTCGTTACCAACACCAAGATCTTGCGCGAAGGTATCAAGCGCGGCATCGCCAACTCCATCCTCATCAAAGTGAACCAGATCGGCACACTGACTGAGACCTTCGCAGCCATCGAAATGGCAAAGCGAGCAGGTTACACCGCAGTCATCTCGCATCGTTCTGGCGAGACAGAAGACTCCACTATCGCTGACTTGGCTGTTGCAACTAACTCCATGCAGATCAAGACCGGCTCCTTGTCGCGTTCTGACCGCATGGCGAAGTACAACCAATTGTTGCGTATCGAAGAAGACCTCGGTGACAGCGCTTCTTACCCTGGCCGTGGGGCTTACTACCAGCTAGGCTAATTCGTCTCTGTGAGAGTTGTAACCTACATCCTGCTCGCCCTTATCCTGCTGTTGCAATATCCGCTCTGGCTGGGTAAGGGTAGTTGGCTGAAGGTGTGGGACAACAACCGCCAACTCAACGAACAAAAAGATATCAACGAACAAGCTAGGCAGCGCAACGCTGTACTAGATGCCGAAGTGAAGGACCTGAAGAAGGGGACTGAAGCTTTGGAAGAGCGCGCACGTAGCGAACTCGGTATGGTCAAGCAGGGCGAGGTTTTCTTTCAAGTCATCGGTGAGGCTGCTGCAAGTTCTGCCGTCGCAACAACCCCCTCAAATAAGATCAAGTGATGACAGTAGGCTGTTGACGTCCTGTGCGGGCGATCAATTCGGATATGCTCAAACCGATCTGTATCAATTCCTTTAGCGCATCTTGTGCGTCAAGATGATGTCTTGCAACATCAGCTTCATACGCTTCCAGATACACCCGTAAGGTCGCACCCTCAGTGCCAGTGCCAGATAAGCGGAAGATGATACGAGAGCCATCGCTGAACAAGATGCGGATGCCTTGGTTCTTGCTCACGCTGGCATCGACAGGGTCGGTGTAGCTGAAGTCATCACACGTTGCGACCGTATATTTACCGAACTGTTTGCCAGTGAGTGCCGCGAAGTTGTCGCGCAGATGCGTCATCACGCCATTCGCATCCTCTGTAGGCAAGCCTTCGTAGTCGTAACGTGAATAGAAGTTGCGGCCAAATTTTGCCCAATGTTCACGCACGATGGATTCAACTGACTGTTTGCGGACGGCCAATATGTTGAGCCAGAACAACACTGCCCATAGACCATCTTTCTCGCGCACGTGGTCAGAGCCCGTACCGAAACTCTCCTCGCCACAGAAGGTGACCTTGCCAGCATCCATCAGATTGCCGAAGAACTTCCAACCGGTAGGGGTTTCGAAACACGGGATGTTCAATGCTTTGGCTACGCGGTCAACGGCTGCGCTGGTGGGCATCGAGCGTGCTACACCCGCAACACCTTTTCTGTAGCCGCGCACCAAGGTCGCATTAGCGGCGATGACAGCGAGGCTATCGGAAGGTGTGACGAAGAAGCGTTGGCCGAGGACCATATTGCGGTCGCCATCGCCATCGGATGCTGCACTGAAGTCAGGCGCATCTTTGCCATAGACGATCTCCACGAGGTCATGCGCATAAGTGAGGTTAGGGTCGGGGTGACCGCCACCAAAATCTTCCAGTGGAACGAAGTTCATCACACTACCGACAGGTGCGCCTAGGCGACCTTCCAATATCTCTTTGGCATAGGGGCCGTTCACGGCATGCATCGCATCGAACTTGATGCGGAAGCCGCTGGTCAGCAGAGCACGGATGGCAGGGAAGTCGAACAACGATTCCATCAACTCGGCATAGTCGCTCACGGGATCGATGACCTTGACCTTCATGTCGCCCAATGTGGTTTCGCCTAGCTGGTCTAGCGATACATCAGCCGCTTCAAGGATGCGATAGGTCGTGATGACTTTGCTCTTGGCGAAGATGGCTTCAGTGACAGTCTCAGTCGCAGGGCCGCCGTTGCTACCGTTGTATTTGATGCCGAAGTCGCCATCTGGGCCGCCTGGGTTATGACTGGCCGATAAGATGATGCCGCCATATGTCTTGTATTTGCGAATGACGCATGACGCTGCGGGGGTGGAAAGGATGCCGCCACGTCCGACTAATACTTGTCCGAATCCGTTAGCCGCTGCCATCTTGAGGATAGTTTGGATCGCTTCGCGGTTGAAGAAACGTCCATCACCGCCCAGTACCAATGTCGCGCCCACAGGCGGCGAGATGCTGTCGAAGATGCTCTGTACGAAATTCTCTAGGTAGTGTTGCTTTTGGAAAGCTGGGACTTTTTTGCGCAATCCCGAAGTGCCGGGTTTTTGATCGGAAAATGGCTGGGTGTTGACAGTGCGGATGCTCATCTAAATCTCTCCCTTGTGTTTGACCTGTATTTTTCTGCGTAAATCATACTCCTCGTTGGCATGAATTGCCTCAGATTGTGTGCATTGCGTTAAGCTTCTATACCTTTCAATTATTGCCTTCCATGATCTTAGATCCCGCTCAACAGGTCCTTCGTGACACCTTCGGTTACGCCACGTTTCGTGGCGCGCAACAGCGCATCGTCGAGCATGTCGTGGCGGGTGGCGATGCCTTGGTATTGATGCCTACTGGAGGTGGTAAATCCCTGTGTTATCAGATCCCCGCGTTGCTGCGTGACGGGGTGGGAATCGTGGTATCTCCGCTCATCGCATTGATGCAGGATCAGGTGGATGCGCTCAAGCAGTTGGGTG
>JAVBYP010000246.1 GCA_030823965.1 Sideroxydans sp. | reverse complement strand
AGCATCTGCACCCTGTGAGCAAAGATGTCGCGCCGTACGCCAACGCACAGGATTTCATTAACGATCTAGACATCGTCATCAATTCATTGGAACACCATGGCGCTTTGTATCTGTCGCGTGGTCGTATGGCCTATCTGCGCCGTGCGGCAGAAGTGTTCGGTTTCCATTTGGCGCCATTGGACATGCGTCAGCACAGCGCCATCCACGAACAGACCGTAGGTGAGCTGCTGGTGAACGCGGGCGTGGCTGACTATTCGAAGTTAGACGAAGCTGGTCGCCGTAAGGCACTGCTCGTCGCTTTGCAAGCAGGCAAGCTACTCTCAGCCGATCTGGACAAGTTCTCAGACGTACCCAAGGGCGAGCTGAACCTGATGCGCGCTGCTGCCGACATCCATAGACGCTTCGGCCGCAACGCATTGCCTAACTACATCATCTCGAAGACCGATGCCGTGAGCGACATGTTGGAAGTGGCGCTGATGGTGCAACAGAGTGGTCTGCTGAATGGCAATGATCTGCACATCAACATCATCCCGCTGTTCGAGACCATCGAAGACTTGCGCGGTTGCGGCCCTATCATGGACGAGTTGTTCTCCATCCCGTTCTACCGCGAACTGCTGAAGAGCCGCGACAACACACAAGAAGTGATGCTGGGCTACTCCGACAGCAACAAGGACGGTGGCTACCTCACTGCCAACTGGGAGTTGTACAAGGCCGAGGTCGAGCTGGTGAAGGTGTTCGAGAAACACGGTATCGAGCTGCGCCTGTTCCATGGTCGCGGCGGCACGGTCGGTCGCGGTGGTGGCCCTAGCTACCAAGCGATCTTGGCGCAACCGCCAGGCAGCGTGAACGCACAGATCCGTATCACTGAGCAGGGCGAGGTCATCTCCAGTAAATATTCTGATCCAGAGATCGGTCGTCGCAATCTTGAGATATTGGTCGCTGCAACGATGGAGGCGACCTTGGTGCATCACCACGGTGATGACTCCACCATGCCCGAGTTCCATCGCATCATGGAAGGCATGAGCCGCGACGCGTTCGCTTCGTATCGCAAGTTGGTGTACGAGACACCCGGCTTCACCGATTACTTCTTCGCTGCCACACCGATCCGCGAGATCGCAGAACTCAACATCGGCAGCCGTCCCTCCGCGCGCCGCGCCACGCAGAATATCGAAGACTTGCGCGCCATCCCATGGGTGTTCAGCTGGAGCTTGAACCGCGCCATCCTGCCGGGCTGGTTCGGCTTCGGTAGTGCGGTGAAACTGTTCATCGAACGTGAAGGTGATGCGGGGTTGGAGCAGTTGCGCGCGATGAACAAGAACTGGGCGTTCTTCCGTGGCCTGTTGTCCAACATGGACATGGTGTTATCCAAGACCGACATGGGTATCGCTTCGCGTTACGCCGAGTTGGTGCCGGACGAGGAATTGCGCGCGCGTATCTTCGGTGCTATCGAAGCGGAATGGCAGACTACTGTCGACATGTTGTTCTCCATCACTGGAGCATCGACCTTGTTGGAAGACAATCCGACCTTGGCACGCAGCCTGACAACGCGCACACCGTACATCGACCCGCTCAACCACTTGCAAGTTGCGTTGCTGTATCGCCACCGTGCAGGGGATAGCGATGAGAAGGTGAAACGCGCCATCCACCTGACCATCAACGGTATTGCCGCAGGTTTGCGCAACAGCGGTTAAGGGCACTTCTCTAAATCCAAATTTCGTCGCAATACTGCGTTGCTCACAAAAAATTGCTCCTTACATAGTCATATCTATGCCACGTCGCAATTTTTTGTTCGCGCCTTGTCTTACTTAGAACTTTGAATTTATAGAAGCGCCCTATAGAGATTCCTTGCGCATAAGCAAAAAGCCCGCAATGCGGGCTTTTTGTTTTCTGGCGATCTGAAACTAGATCAGAACCGACGCTTAGGCGGTGGCGACGAGGGGCCGCGACCTTCGATGTGACGGAACGTGATGCGACCTTTACTCAGATCGTAAGGAGAGATCTCCAACGACACCTTGTCGCCAGCGATGATGCGGATATGGTTCTTCTGCATCTTCCCTGCGCTGTAGGCAAGAAGTTGGTGACCGTTCTCTAGTGTGACGCGGAAGCGAGAGTCCGGAAGGACCTCATCCACCACGCCATTGAACTCGAGAAGTTCTTCCTTAGCCATGTCTATTAAGCTGCCTGGATGTTCGACGCTTGCTGACCTTTAGGGCCGGCAACGATGTCGAAAGTCACTTGCTGACCTTCAGTCAGAGTCTTGAAACCCGAACTTTGGATCGCTGAGAAATGCGCGAACAGATCGTCGCCGCCATTTGTTGGTGTGATGAAGCCGAAGCCCTTAGCGTCGTTGAACCATTTAACTGTACCGTTTGCCATGTTGAATCTCCTTAAAAATAAAAATAGGGACTAACCCTGTGTAGGGCGATATTCAAGACGGCTAGAGGTGAAGGAAGGAATTACCGCGTACGGAGACTAACCAGACAACAACGACAGACTTGAGAATCGCGGCGCGCACTATGGACTGGTTTTCTGGGAATAGCAAACGAAATGTTTATTGATGGGTGGTTGGCGATCAGGGGTGCTTTAGTAGTGCATCGAATTCATCCGCACTGACGGGCTTGCCGAAGAGGTACCCTTGGAACTGCCTACAGCCTAGTTCTAGCAAAAGCTGGCTTTGTGCTTGAGTTTCAACGCCTTCAGCGATGACAGCGATGTCCAAACTGCGCGCCATGGCCACGATGGTGGTGACGATGGCCTTATCTCCGACATCAGTCACGATGTCGCTCACGAAGGAGCGGTCTATCTTAAGTTGATCCAGGGGTAATCGCTTGATGTATTGCAAAGACGAATAACCCGTTCCAAAGTCATCCAGAGAGAATCGCACGCCCACCTGCTTCAAGGCCATCATCGTCAAGATGGTGTCCTCGATGCTGTCTTGCAACATGCTCTCGGTCAGCTCCAGTTTGAGACGCGATGGATCGATCTCGTTGCGCAGGATGGCCTCTTGTACCTGTGTCGCAAAATCAGCCTGACGCAATTGTTTCGCGCTCACGTTCACAGCTAGCACGATGTCGCGACTTAGCGGGTTCCGTTCCCATGATTTGAGTTTTGCGCATGCGGTCTCGAGAACCCATTGTCCAATGGGGAGTATCAGACCATTCTCTTCGGCAAGCGGGATGAATTCCAAGGGGGAGACGATGCCACGTAATGGGTGTTGCCAGCGGATCAACGCTTCAGCACCTACGATGCGCTGGCCGTCATCCACTTGCGGCTGATAGAACAATCGGAACTGATCCTGCGCGAGTGCTTTGCGTAACTCATTCTCAAGGCCGGCGCGAGTCGTGATGCTCTCCTGCATCTTGGGGTCGAAGAAACGCAATGTGTTGCGCCCACCTTTCTTCGCTTGGTACATGGCGATGTCAGCGTGCTTGAGCAGATCGTCGACCGACACATCGTCGCTGGCGGCGAACAAGGTCGCTCCGATACTGGGCGTGCTGTGGTGTTCGAACTGACCCAAGTGGTAAGGCATGTTCATCGAAGACAGGATCTTTGCGACGATACTTTCGGTCTGCTTGGCCGCCTCTAGCGCATCCTCACTAAGGTCTTCTAGCATCACCACGAATTCGTCGCCGCCTAGACGTGCGACCGTATCGCCCTCGCGCACGCAAGTCTCTAGACGCTGGGCGACACTCTTCAATAATTGGTCCCCGACATCATGACCAAGGGTGTCGTTGAGGTTCTTGAAATTATCGAGATCGATGAAGAGGATCGCGCCGGCTTTTCGACTGCGCGCACTTGAAGCCAATGCATGTTGCAGCCTGTCCATCAATAATCTGCGATTGGGCAGCTTGGTGAGCGGGTCGAAGAAAGCGAGATTCTTGATCTCCTGTTCGGCCGCTTTGCGTTGAGTGATATCGGCGAGAGAGGCAACATAGTTTGTCACTATGCCAGTGTGATTCTTTACCGCAGTGATGGTGAGATACTCGGGATATACCTCGCCATTCTTGCGGCGGTTCCAAATCTCCCCCTTCCACACACCGGTAGAATTTAGATCTTTCCACATGGCGGCATAGAAGTTGGAGTCATGCCGCCCTGAACTCAGGATATGAGGATTCTTGCCGATCACTTCCGTTGCTGAATATCCAGTGATCTCTGTAAAGGCTGAATTGACGCGAAGGATGTTGCTGTCGGCATCGGCGACCAGAATGCCTTCTTGTGACTCAAAAGCGGTAGCGGCGATATTCAGGGCATCTAGCGCTTGTTTACGCTCAGTGATGTCACGTGAGGAGTTGAAAAGTGCAGGCTTGCCATCAAGCACGAGTGGATAGCCGCTGATCTCCACATCAAATGTGCTGCCATCTTTGCGCTTGTGCCGAGTTTCAAACTGAGAGCGCTCATTCTTGGAGAGTTGCAGATGAAGGGCCTGTGGGATCTCGCTTAGAGGGAATCCTGCCTCCCATTGATTGACATTCATGCCAATTATCTCGTCACGCCGATAACCCAGCATGGCGCAGAATGAATCACTTGCCTCAATGACATTTCCGTCAGGGTCAAGGATGTGGATGCCGTCGCTGGCGTTGTGCAAGAACGCCAGATTCTTCTCGCTTTCCCTATGCAGTGCGCGCTCGGCCTCTGCTCGTTGGGTCGCTATCTGCACTTGGCGCCGGTAGAACGCGGTCGAGATGACGATGATGGCGAAAAGTGTGGGCAGGATGGCAGCTAGCAAAGTCCTTGCTTCCGCACGCCAATTTCGCAACGCATAGTCGCGATGTAGATGGGTGATCACGACAAACGGGTATAAGCGAGAAGATCGGAAACTGGACAGCTCCTTTTGATCATGCCCGAGGTCTTTTTCGAAGCTTCCAGATTCGGTGTCTGCTAATTGCAACTGGGAGACGACATCTTGATGGAGTGAGCCAGCGCGCGCGGAAGGATCGGTACTCATCAAGAGGACGCCATCGTAACGGCGGATGTTAACGATGCCTTCTTCAGTCGAGAGCTTTTGGGAAACGTGATTGATGAAGTAGTCCGGATTGATGGCGAAAAGGACCGTCATTGCCCGCTTGCCAAACATCACGGGTCGAGTGATGGGAATGAAGCTCCGTGCATCGACTTCCACCGGCATCTCATTCGTCGAAGGGCGTCCTGCAGAGAAGTCTCGCCCAGCCCAAGGTTGTCCGATACGAAGTATCAGAGCACCCTCGCCACTGATCGGTAGGAAATCTTCAGTCGCCACTTGGATCCCGACATTCGCCGAGCTCGAACTGGCGAATATGCGCCCCTTTTCGTCCAGTAGCGACATCGAGCGCAAGAACGGTGCATGCTGCAATATGCTGCCAAACGAAGCGTCGATGTCCCGCAAATCTTGGGATCTTCCCTCTTGAGGAAGGACATTGGCAGAGACCAGCTCAGTCACGTGCAGGTTCTGTGTAAGGAAGTCCTCGAATCCGCGCGTATGCATCGCAGAGATCTCTAGGCCATTCTTGATGGCATCAGCCCGCAGCCGCCAAAGCGTGTACGAGGTGACGGCCAGCACGCCACACACGAAGAGTAGCAGCGCGACGGCGAAGATATGGCGCAGCTGTTGCGCCCTTGGTGTCATGGGACGACGATGGGGTCGAGCTTGTATTTCTTGGCGGCGCTCATTAACCGGCCATCATGCTTGATGTCATTCACGAAACGTTCGACTCTTGCATGCCAAGCATCATCACCGGGCTGCATCGCGTAAGCATAGGGTGTGACCTGGTATGTGCTGAGAGGGGAGATCAAGCGCGCCCAATCTGCATTGGCCAAGAAGCGTTGACTGTATGGATAGTCCGTCATGAACACATCGGCACGTCCAGATTCGACCTCTTGTTCACGTGCAAAAGGGGTGTCGAGAACCAGCAATTGCGCAGCCTTGAGCTTCGCTTTCATCACAGGTTCATGCAAGGTCCCCTTCGCGACAGTGACGACCGAGCCGGGCTTGTCGATGTCTTCCCATGTCTTTATGCGGCGATTGGCTTTAGTCGAGATCGCGAAGATATCGCTGGCAAGATGGGGGGAGGTGAAGCGTAGTTTCTCTGCGCGCACAGGGGTGATGCCGATGGCGAACATCGCGATGTCGCAACGATCTTGAGTGACGTCATCGATCAATTTTGCAAATGAGCTATCAACGAACTGGACACTGACGCCGAGGTCCTTACCAAGCTCGGTCGCCAAGTCGATATCGATACCCGATAGCACTTGGGTCTTTGGATTGCGGTAGGTGATGCTGAAATAATCTGGCCAGATGCATACGCGCATTACCTTGTTCGCTTTTATGCGATCAAGATGGCTGACAGCACTACCTTGTGCCGACGATTGAAGGGGGATCGCCAGATTGATGGCAAACAGAATGACAATGGCGTAT
>JAVBYP010000257.1 GCA_030823965.1 Sideroxydans sp. | reverse complement strand
CTTCGAACTCATGTTTGCGCGAATAGGCCGAGGTGAGGGGGTGAAACAGGAAGGTGAACACGGGCAGCGCCATGAAGAACAGCAGCAGCGCGATGGCGGTGGATTGGGTCGTCACGCCCATTCCAAGATAGAACCATTCGGCATGCAGTAGTTGGGCGAGTATCCACAGAAACCCCAAGCTGACGGCGAAGGTGAAGGCGATGCGCTTGATGACATGGCGATGTTTGAAATGCCCAAGTTCATGCGCCAATACTGCATCGATCTCGCCGGGACTGAGGCGTTGCAGCAACGTGTCAAAGAACACGATGCGCTTGGTCTTGCCGAAGCCGGTGAAGTAGGCGTTGCCGTGCGAACTGCGTTTGCTGCCATCCATCACGAACAATCCGCTCGATTCAAAACCGCAACGTGCCAGCAGGGCCTCGATGCGCGATTTCTGCGCTTCATCTTGCATCGGTTCGAACTTATTGAATATCGGTGCGATGTAAGTCGGATAGATGAACAGCAACAGTAGGTTGAATGTGACCCACACGCCCCACACGTACAGCCACCAGAGGTCGCCCATGGCAGACATCATCCACAATACGGCGAACAACAAAGGCAGGCCCAGCACCGCGCCGAGCAAGGTACCTTTCACAGCGTCAAGCAGATAGAGCTTGAGTGTCATCTTGTTGAAACCGAAGCGAGCTTCGATGTTGAAGGTGCGATAGAGATCGAAAGGCATCTCCAGGATGGATTGCAAGACCAACACCAGCACGATGACGGCGACACCCTGTAACAAAAGGCTATCGGTCAGGCCAGAGGTGGCATCGCTCAACCATTGGATGCCGCCGCCCACAGTGAATACCAGTAGCAATACAGTATCGAAGATGATGGTCAGTGCACCAAAACGCACGAGGGTGCTGGTGTAATCAGCTGCCTTATGGTGCGCTGCGATATTGATCTGTTCGCGGAAAGCTGCGGGTACTTCGGCGCGGTTCGCGGCCACATGGTTCAACTGGCGATAGGCAAGCCACAGCTTGATGACGGCATTGCTGAGTAAAGCGGCGACGAACAGAGCTGAGAATTGTGATGCGGTCATGGGTTCGGATAGTCGTTGGAGAGGGTGGTCAAGCTATGTAACAATGCGCGCCTCATTCATTTGAAAGCGCGGCGAATTATGGCACAAAACCAAAACTACCTCGTCTGGGTCGATATGGAAATGACCGGACTTGTACCTGAGACAGACCGCATCATCGAAGTGGCTATGGTCGTCACGGATGGTGATCTGAACACCATCGCAGAAGCGCCGACACTGGTGGTTCATCAATCCGATATCGTGTTGGATGGCATGGACAACTGGAATAAATCCACCCACGGAAAGTCAGGTCTTATCGATAAGGTCAAAGCGTCCACGCTGGATGAAGCGGCTGTCGAAGCGCAGTTCATCGAATTCCTCAAAGAGCATGTGCCAGTTCGTACATCCCCTATCTGTGGCAACTCCATCTGCCAAGACCGTCGCTTCATGGCGCGTTGGATGCCTAAATTGGAAGACTACTTTCACTATCGCAACCTCGATGTGAGCACGCTAAAGGAACTGGCGAAGCGCTGGAAGCCGGAAGTGGCCAGCACCTTGAAGAAGCATGGCAAGCACGAGGCGTTGGCGGATATCTATGAGTCCATCGCCGAGATGAAGCACTATCGCGATAATTTCCTGAAGTTGTGATCAAAATACGCCGCCTCTCATAGGAGCTACTGTGGAACTGATAAGACGACACTGGCATGCATTAGGTGTTCAGGGGAAACTGCACCTGATCATTCAAGGCGCGTTGATCGTCGTTTTCTTCCTATTGGTGTGGTGGGTTGAGGCCCGTTTCGAGGCGCAGATCGACCGTGCTGCTGAGGCGCGTGCCGAGGAAACAGCCGATGGCCTGATCAACGGCATGAACATGATGATGTTGACTGGGACGATATCTGACCCAGACAATCGAAAGATGTTCGTGCAAAAGATGGCTGCTTCGCCAGGGATACTTGAGGTGCGCATCATTCGTGGTCAAGCCATCAACGATCAGTACGGGGCTGGCTTGGCAGAAGAACAGCCAGTGGATGAGGTAGACCGGCAAGTTCTCTCATCTGGCCGAGTCGTGTTCAATCGTGTCACTACGGAAAATGGGCGGTCGGCGTTGCGTGTCGTCGTACCCTTCATCGCACAGGAGAATTTTAGAGGTACCAATTGTCTGAGTTGCCATACCAACCGCCCAGGTGGTGTGAATGGCGCGGCCAGTGTGACCATCGATCTGACAGCAGAAGAGTTAGAACTGTCCGATATCAAGAACTGGTTATGGATAGGTCATGTGGCTATCCAGCTCCTTTTGTTGGTTTTCATCTCTTTATTCGTGCGCTTTGTGATCAATCGCAATATCACGATGCCTGTGAGTAAGTTGCAGATCGCCATGCGCGCTATACGAGGTAGTAACGACCTTTCCAAACGGGTAGAGGTGGATGAGCTGAATGCGGATATCGGCGATATGGCGCAAAGTTTCAATCAGCTGTTGGATGGCTTGGAAAGTGCCAATGAGAGACTAGAGCTGTTCGCCAAGATGTTCGAGAACAGTGGTGAGGCCATCATCATCACCGATGCAAATAAGAACATCCTTGCGGCTAATCCAGCTTTTGTGCAGATCACCCAATATTCTCTTGAAGAAGTGATCGGAAAGAATCCGAAGGTGCTGAGTTCGGGCAAGCAGACAGGAGACTTTTACAGGCACATGTGGGAAGCGATCGAAGTCACCGGGCAATGGTCGGGCGAGATATGGAACAGGCGTAAGAACGGTGAGATATATCCGGAATGGCTTTCCATCGGTGCTGTGAAGAACGCCAAGGGGCAGGTCATCAACTACATCTCGTCCTTCTCGGATATCACTAAGCGTAAAGAAGCTGAGCGTCGGATCGAGTTCCTTGCGCACTATGACTCATTGACCAAGTTGCCGAACCGCGCCTTGTTCCAAGACCGACTTCAACGTGCCTTGATCATCGCGGACCGAAACAAGACCAAGGTGGGCTTGATGTTCCTCGATCTGGATAAGTTCAAATCGATCAATGACACCTTGGGACATCTTGCGGGCGACCAGTTGTTGCAATCTGTGGCGGAACGTCTTACTGACTGTTTGCGCGAGTCGGATACCTTGTGTCGACAAGGGGGGGATGAGTTCTTGATATTGCTGGAGAACATCAATACCGCGCAGGATGTCGAGCGCGTCGCCGCAAAGATCATGGAGGCGATGTCGCGCCCACATCTGCTCGATAAGCATGTGACGACAGTGACCTTCAGTATCGGGGCTGCGATCTATCCGGACGATGCTGAAAATGCCGAATCACTCATCAAGTGTGCAGATGAAGCGATGTACGTAGCGAAGCAAAGTGGCCGCAATAACTTCAAGTTGTATCAGCGCGAAGTATCTTGAAGCACCTGCTGGTCGATATCACTGCACATGGCTATGGCCACATCGCGCAGACTGCGCCGGTAGTCAATGAGCTAGCGCGGCGCCTCCCCGACCTTCGTGTCACGGTCCGTTCTGCCGCGACGACAGACTATCTGCAGCAACGCTTTCATTGTTCGTTCCAACATATCCATACCGCACTTGACTTTGGCATGGCCATGTTCGATGCGGTAGCGGTGGATGTGCCTCTTAGTTTGGCAAGCTATCGTGAGTATCACGCTGATTGGGAGGCCAAGGTGGCGCAGGCGGCGCATGAGATGCTTGAGTTGCAGCCTTATATCCTGTTCGCTAACGTCCCCTACAAGTCGCTGGCTGCTGCCAAGGTGGCAGGGATTCCCGCCGTCGCGATGTGTTGTTTGAACTGGGCAGACATCTATCGTCACTATGCGCCCGACGACACCGAGAGTCGGGCCATCTATGGGCAGATGCTCGCAGCTTACGACTGCGCTGAGATTTTTCTAAAGGTCAGCCCGACGATGCCGATGGAGAGCCTGAGCAGCGTGAGAACGATCGCGCCGATCGCGCAAGTAGGCGTGGCGCAGAGGTCTTTGGCACTATCCAGATGCAGCGGAAAAGTAGGCGACAAGCTGGTGCTTGTGGCGATGGGTGGCATCGATTACAGTCTGCCGATGGAAAAGTGGCCGCGTATCTCAGGTGTACGTTGGCTGGTCCCGCAAGCATGGAATATTCAACGTGACGATACATTCGCATTGGAAACGATGGGGATGAGCTTCAGCGATCTGATGGCATCCTGTGATGCCGTGCTGACGAAACCGGGGTACGGCACCTTTGCCGAGGCGGCACATGCTGGGGTGCCGGTCATCTATGTATCGCGCGGAGAGTGGCCAGAGCAGCCATATCTGGTGGAATGGTTGCAGCAGAATGGGATAGGGTTAGAGGTAGAGCAGGAAATTTTAGAACAAGGGGCTATGCGATCGGTTCTGGATGGAGCCTTTACGGCAAAGCGCAAGCCGGCATTGGTCGGTTCTGGCGTGCATGAAGCAGCAGATACCCTGCAATCAATGATGATGAGAACAACGAAATGACGCATTCCATAGACGATTCACCTTTTGCGATCCATAGCCATCGCGAGATCACCTTCATCCTTGATAATTTAGCCAAACAAAAGACTCTGATCACGCTCGAGACTCATGATGGTGTGGTGTTGGTCACTTCAGTGTTATATGTCAGTGGTGATGAAAAATATGTCTGCATCGACGTGGCGACAGATGACAAGATCAATGCGCGTATCGTCGATAGTAAGCATGTGAATTTCGTGACGCAAACCGACATCAAGGTGCGCTGGTATTCGACCCATCTACAGTTAGTGACCATGCCTGATGGTAAGTATGCGTTCTCGATGCACGTCCCTTCAGTGATTGAACGTATCCAACGTCGTGAATATTTCCGCCTCGATACGCCCCAAGGAAAGCTAGCCTTGATATGCAAGATACCGACAGAGGACGAGGTCATCGAAGCGACGCTGTTCAATATGAGTGTGGGCGGCATCGGTGTCACTGTTAGAGGTGAGCTGCCCGCCATCTTTGTTCAAGGGGAGATTCTGGAAGGTTGCAGTATCGACTTTCCAGAGATTGGCAGAGTGCCTATCAGCGTGCGTGTTCGCGGACAGTGGTCAAGCACCAAGACAATAAGCGGTGAGCAAATTCACCGCGTCGGTCTTCAGTTCGAGAATCTGGGTAGGGGCGCCAGTAACGTCATCCAACGCTACATGGTGCAACTTGAAGCTGAAAGGATCAGTCTGGCCTGAACTATTGCTTCGCACTGAGTGCCAATGCGCGCACTCTGCTTTGTTCCAGTTCGGCTGTATTCGGTTCGATCAACCAACCCTGCAGATTATTCATTACTAGATCGGTGAAAGCGTGCATCCAATCGCTGCGGTCATTGAGGCAGGGGATGTAGTTGTATTCACCGCCACCCGCGTGTTGGAAATCTTCCTTACCTTCCATCGCGATCTCCTCCAGCGTCTCCAAGCAATCCGCAACGAACCCAGGGCAGACCACATCCACGCGCTTGGTCTTTTGCTTGCCTAGTTCAAGCAAAGTCGCCGTGGTGTAAGGCTTCACCCATTCCGCTTTGCCGAAGCGAGACTGGAAGCTCACCACATATTGTTCTTTGCTCAGCCCGAGTTCTTCTGCGAGTAATCGACCTGTCTTCAGGCATTCGCAGTGGTAGGGATCACCTTTTTCCAGAGTGTATTGCGGCACGCCGTGGAAACTCATCACTAATTTTTCGGGACGGCCGTTCTTCGCCCAGTATTCATTCACGTTCGCAGCCAATGCTTTGATGTAGCCCGCGTCATCGTGGAAGTGTTTGATGGTGCGGATAGCGGGTGTGTTGCGCATTGTTTGCACAGCGGCGAACACACGGTCGAACACGGTGGCTGTTGAGCTGGCGGCGTACTGGGGATACAGAGGCACCACCAAGATGCGTGTGCAGTTCTGCGCTTTGAGTTTTTGCATCACGCTGACGATGGAAGGATTGCCGTAGCTCATCGCGTAGTCCACAACGAAAGGCGCTTTGGTACGCTCACTTAGATAGCCTTCTAGCAAAGTCGCTTGTTTCGCCGTATAGACACGTAGTGGTGAGCCTTCGGGCAACCACACGCTGGCGTATTTCGCTGCTGACTTCTTGGGGCGCACGTTGAGGATGATGCCGTTCAAGATCAACCACCAGATCGGCTTGGGGATCTCGACAACTCTCGGGTCGCTCAAGAATTCTTTGAGATAGGGGCGCACTGCTTGTGCAGTCGGTGCATCGGGCGTGCCGAGGTTGACCAGCAGGATGCCTGTCTTCTCTGGTGTGCCGTGGGTGAAGCTGGGTTCGACGTTATAGGCCATTTGTTTTATCTCGGACAGTCATTAGACCGTTCGTGGTGAGTAGGCCGTAGGCCATATCGAACCATCCGGCACGGTACGTGCCGGAATCCCTCGATA
>JAVBYP010000095.1 GCA_030823965.1 Sideroxydans sp. | reverse complement strand
GGCCCTTGATCTCTTTCACTGCTTCGTTGAGCTTGGGATTGACGGGCGGGATGGATGCCTTAGCCGCATCGACTTTACCCTTCAGTTCACCCAGATCGAATGCACTGGCACTGATAGATACCAAACACAATGAGAACAACAATATTTGTACTGAGCTTTTCATGTCGTCTCTCCTCACTTCGCAGGCAAGTAATCGAATGAACGCGCGACTAGCTTGCCCTGTTTAGCGAATGTCGCCGCATCTGCCTTGCTCGATGCATTGGCTTCCGCACGTTTCAATTCTGCTTCGTTGAAGGTCGCTGCTTTCAGCCCTTCTTCGTTCAAGCCACGCACCCCTGTCGTTGCCACTACCTTGCCCGTTCCTGCGCGTCCCGAAGAAAGTGCCAGCAATCCAGATGAATTAACTGCCCCCTTCTTCGCATCGCCTTTACGAACACTCAGCATATGAACCCAACCCGTTGCCTTACCCACCTTCACTTTGAACCAGCCACCCTGTTTGCTCAGGATGTCCAACTTCTCACCAACGGCGAGTGCCTTCACCGATTTTGCGTCACGGAAAGGTTCAGCCTTCATTTCATCCGCTTTCGACATCGCGCCTGCTTCTCCCGCAAGCGCCATTCCACTCTGCATCGAAGCGCATACCATCAGCGCCATCAACCATCTACTATGCTTATTCATTACGCTTCCCTTCGTCATTCCACTTGATCAATGCTTCGGCGAACATCACTCGCCAACCTTGTGCCGCCTGCTCGCCACCGTGCAACCTACCCTCATGCACGACATGACTCGTCGCTCCATCCACATGCAATACGAAGCGGCTTAACAACGCTGGCAAACCTTGCATCACCGTAAGCACATCAGCTTGTATCGCTGCACACATCTCTGCGTCATCCACATCCGCCGCCCACGAGATGGCGATGGTCTTCTCGAACAATCCCCACAAGCCCTTCTGCGATCCGCTCAATATCTCCACGCTCTTTTGCGACGAACCGATGCGCTTCAAACCGAGACGGATCTTTTCTAGCATCGCATCAGGTATCACGTTGAGTTTGGTATCGAAGCGGATGAGCAGCAGCGTCGCCTGCACATCCCCCTGCCGCGCCGTTGCCGAGCGCACCATGTTTTGCTCCAACGCCTTGCCGGTCGCATTGGCATACATACGTGCCAGTGAGAAGTAAGCGATGCCCAACACCACTGGCCCGGCCAGATTGATGTACGTGTTGGAGAAGTTGATGCTGGCGAATGAGAAGCCGATCAGGATGATCTGCGATAGACCGAACAGCTTGTCGATATTGGCACGTCCATCCTCGCGATAGAACGCCCATGCCGTCCCCCAGATGAGTGCCAAGGTGATGAGCAGATACCAGATGCGCCCTTCGGGGAAACGCAATGAATCACCATGCTTGTTGTTATCGATGGCCGTCGCCAATATTTCCACACCAGGATGCATCTTCGCCATCGGTGTCGAGCGCAGATCGAACAACCCCGGTGCAGTGGAACCGATGATGACGATCTTATCTTTGAACTCATCCTGCGCACGCTGCTTGTTCTTGCTACCCATGTCCGTATAGACATCGGAGAAACTCACGTAGTGATAGCTGAACGGCTTGCCGCGCCAGTTGAGCAATATCTGCTCGGTGGAGGGTTCCGGCCAGCCTAAGTCTTTACCGATGCGTGAGGGCAGCGAAGGCACCTTCCAACCATAGCTCGGGATATACACTGGATATTTGCGCACCACCCCGTCGCTATCCAGCACCACGTTGTGCGTACCTAGGCGACCACTTTCGATCGCTGCTTGGAAGTGCGGCAGGATGACGGCGAGCGTCGCATCCTTCTGCTGCTCTTCATCTTCCATCGGCAGCACACCTGGGATCTGCTCGACCTTGATCTGGCTCAACGCATCCGCGCTCTGATCGAGACGCAACATAGGGAAGTAGATATTGTTGGCAGACGCGATGGCCGCATCGAAATACGCATCGCTGTCCATGTTGTAGATATCTGCATCGCTGAACAGGATGTCGAACACCACCGCTTTCGGCTGTTGCTTCTCGATGTTCTCCACGAACTCGCCCAACACCTGACGCGGCCACGGCCAACGTCCGTAGTCTTTGGATAGTGCAGCCAGACTCGCCTCGTTGATATCCACGATGACGATGTCCGGATCAGGCTTAGGCGGTGAGATGCGGTAACGCACCATGGCATCGAACGCTGCCGTGCGCATCTCACTGGTGATGTGCAACACCGTCGTATCCAACACAGCGAAAACAGAGAAGACACCCGCGAGATAGAAATAGAAACTACGCTTCCACACACGGGCAAGGAATTCAGTGAATGCCTCGAATGCGAAACGCAGGCGACTGGTAAGAGAGAGTAGGCGATTGTTCATGGATGGATTTTATCAGTCAGGCGCTTCAGAATAATAAAAAGCCCAGCACAAGGCTGGGCTAGTTTGATGCGAACGTAAATCTCTTAAGCGAAGTTCTTCGCGGCGAAATCCCAGTTCACCAAGCTCGCCAAGAAAGTCTCAACGAACTTAGGACGCATATTGCGGTAGTCGATGTAGTAAGCGTGTTCCCATACGTCCACGCACAACAGTGCTTTGTCGCCAGTGGTCAGCGGTGTTCCCGCTGCGCCCATGTTGACGATATCCAAAGAACCGTCAGCCTTCTTGACCAGCCATGTCCAGCCAGAACCGAAGTTGCCGACTGCGGAAGTTTGGAACGCCTTTTTGAAATCATCGACGCTGCCCCACTTCTTGTTGATGGCATCAGCCAACGCACCGGTTGGAGCACCGCCGCCGTTTGGCTTCATGCAATTCCAGAAGAAAGTGTGGTTCCACACTTGAGCGGAGTTGTTGTAGATGCCGCCAGCAGGTGCCTTCTTCACGATGGCTTCCAGATCGAGGTTCTCGTACTCAGTACCCTTGATGAGGTTATTCAGGTTGGTGACATATGCCTGATGGTGCTTGGCGTAGTGGTAATCGAATGTCTCAGCAGACATGTGCGGCGCAAGTGCGTCTTTAGCGTAGGGCAGTGCTGGCAGTTGATGTTCCATTTGTTTCTCCTAGTAAAAAATCGGTTGGGTCTGAATGCAATAACCACAGGCGGAAATATACCATACCTTTATGCTTGGGTATTAAGGATACATGTGAAAGCTTCACAAAAATCACCGAGACGGATGCAGTGCAAGGCGCACGGAACGCAGACACCGAGACATACCGCGTTGGTAGGCAAGGAGTCGAGTACCGCGCAACGCCGCAATGCGCCGTCGCAGGTATTTTTATGAAGCTTTCCTTTACAATGCGCGACCTATGAGTGATACCCACAAACAAACTGGTGCGGCCAAGACGGCGCGCAACCCCATCAAGATCGTCCCTCTACAACAACGGCTGCGCAAGCCCGAGTGGATCCGCGTCAAATCGGGCAGCGGTCAGGGCTATCACGACGTAAAGCGTATGCTGCGCGAGCACAATCTACACACCGTGTGCGAAGAAGCCTCCTGCCCCAACATCGGCGAATGTTTCGGCAAAGGCACGGCCACTTTCATGATTTTGGGCGACGTGTGCACCCGTCGTTGTCCTTTCTGCGATGTGGCACACGGCAAGCCGCTTCCTCCCGATGCCAATGAGCCAAAACAACTTGCGCATTCCATCGCCTTGCTCAATCTGAAGTATGTCGTCATCACCAGTGTGGATAGAGACGATCTGCGCGATGGCGGCGCACAACATTTCACCGATTGCCTCACCGCCATCCGCGCCTCATCGCCCAATACCAAACTGGAGACGCTGGTACCTGATTTCCGTGGTCGCCTAGATATCGCTCTGGATGCGATGGCGCCTAGCCTGCCCGATGTGCTGAACCACAACCTAGAGACCGTGCCACGTCTGTATACCATGGCTCGACCTGGAGCTGACTACGCGCATTCACTCAAGCTGCTGAAAGAGTTCAAGGCGCGCTTCCCTAAGGTGATGACCAAGTCAGGACTGATGTTGGGCTTGGGTGAGACCGACGAAGAGGTACTACAAGTGATGCGCGACCTGCGCGCGCACGATGTCGAGATGCTGACCTTGGGCCAATACCTGCAACCTTCCGATGGTCACCTGCCCGTGTTGCGCTACGTCACGCCAGATGCATTCAAGATGTTCGAAGATGCCGCCAAGGAGATGGGCTTCTCACATGCTGCCTGCGGCCCCATGGTGCGCTCTAGCTACTTCGCGGACGTTCAGGCGGAAAGCGCAGGAGTCTAAGTCCCCCACTCTACCCCATGCTCACCCGAGATCAAATCGACGCGTTCTTTACCGCCTTCATGTCGAAAGACTTGGCTGTCGTGATGGGGCATTTTGCCGATGATGCGGTGATGATCGACCCGCACTACCCTCAATCAGTGATGCATGGTCGTACCGAGATAGAACGCGGCTTGGCTTGGAGTTTTATGAATCTGGTGAAACCCGGTTTCGTCATACGTCAAGTATGGATAGAGGGAGATAGTGCCAGCATCGAAGTGGCTACCCACCATGAATTCAAAGGGGGGCTGGTCATGCACTTTGACCAAGTCTTCGTAGTCGAGACACGCGATGGCAAGATCACTCGCCTACAAACTTACGCGCCTTATGCGCCTCACGGCATCACGGGCTTCTTCACCCGACTGACCCGTTTGGTGTGGTGGCTACAAGGTAAGCTCTGAGGCAAATTGAAACCCAATGAAAAGGGCGCGGCCTATTAAGACCACGCCCTCTTTTTCGTTCACCTAGACTTCAGGCTTTTACGTTGATGACAGAGCCCACCGTCTGACCTTGTGTGTTCACGGTTGGTTTCGGCGCTTCTTGCTGCGCAGTCACAACCTTGGCGACGTTGTCGCGCTCATTATCGTTTGGTTTCTCTTTAACTCTTTCCACATACGTCTGCGGCTGGGGCTGCACCTGCGAGACGTAGTTACTTCCTGAATTCACACCAGCGACTGCCATTTTCGGCCTCCTTTCGGTCTACAAACACTCTACGACTTGTCTTCAAACCTCTTATCGGCAGCACTTTAGATTCCTTTAATCTTTTTTTCATCTCCCCCCTTAAACCCAGATTTCAGGATTGAAACAGGACGGGGTGGCTGTTATTCTCGCGCCGCTAAAAACCACAATAATCAACACCCTAAAAGGAATCGGTATGCTCGCACCAATGCTCATCGCCAAGAACGACAAAATGGAACTCGGGCTGTTACCTAACATGGCGAACCGACACGGCCTCATCACAGGGGCGACGGGTACGGGCAAGACGGTCACCTTGCAATCTTTGGCCGAATCCTTCAGCCGCATCGGGGTGCCGGTATTCATGTCCGACATCAAAGGCGACTTATCTGGTCTCGCCAAGATCGGCGGCGGCAATGCCAAGGTGCAAGCGCGCGTAGAACAGTTGAAATTGGAAGGGTTCGAGCATCGCGCCTATCCAGTGACGTTCTGGGATGTGTTCGGTGAGATGGGACATCCTGTACGCGCCACCATCTCTGACATGGGCCCCTTGTTGTTGGGACGCATGTTGAACCTGAACGATGTGCAACAAGGTGTGATGTCACTGATCTTCAAGATCGCGGACGACAGCGGACTGATGTTGCTCGATTTCAAAGACTTGCGCGCGATGGTGCAACACGTGGGCGACAACGCTAAGGATTTCACCACCGAATACGGCAACGTCTCCACCGCCAGCATTGGTGCTATCCAACGGGGTCTATTGGAACTGGAGAACCAAGGCGCAGAACGATTCTTCGGCGAGCCCATGCTCAACATAGAAGACCTGATGCAGACCGACAGCAAAGGTGCAGGCATGGTCAACATCCTCGCTGCCGATAAGCTGATGCAATCGCCCAAGGTCTACTCGACCATGCTGCTGTGGATGTTGTCTGAGTTGTTCGAGAACTTACCCGAAGCAGGTGACTTAGAAAAACCTAAGCTGGTCTTCTTCTTCGACGAAGCACATTTGCTGTTCAGTGATGCGCCAACGGCTCTGGTCGATAAGATCGAGCAGGTCGTGCGCCTCATCCGTTCCAAAGGAGTAGGCGTCTATTTCATCACGCAGAACCCAGCCGACGTACCCGACAAGATCCTGGGCCAACTGGGTAATCGCGTTCAACACGCTTTGCGCGCCTTCTCCACACGCGACCAGAAAGCCGTGCGTGCCGCTGCCGAGACCATGCGCGATAACCCTGATTTGGATGAACAAGCTGTCATCACCGAACTCGGTGTAGGCGAAGCCTTGGTCTCACTGTTGGATGAGAAAGGTCGCCCCAGCATCGTCGAGCGTGCACTCATCGTGCCGCCTCAAGCACAGATCGGCCCGATCACACCGGAAGAACGTAGCGCCATCCGCAGCAAATCCCTCGTCGCAGGACATTACGAGAAGGAAGTGGATCGTGAATCTGCCTACGAGAAATTGAAAGGTCGCGCCGCAGAAAAACAAGCGGAGGTCACTGCCGCCGCAGAAGAGAAGGAATCCGCAAACAGCGGCATCGGTGGGATGTTAGGG
>JAVBYP010000174.1 GCA_030823965.1 Sideroxydans sp. | reverse complement strand
ATCAATCACACCATCAGCATGATCCCAGAAGAGTCGCGCAACAACGTGAACCTGCAACATGTGGAGGCCTTGGTCATCACGCCCAGTCAGCCTTTGGAGAAGGTCGCAGAGCGTCATATCGCTAATCTGCCGTGGACGATCAGGCTGTTGTTGCGCTTGGTCGGTGTGATGCGTGGTAGTGGTGCGAACTTGGTGAGCTATCTGCTGTTCGAGCGGCATTATTGTCGAGCGCTGATCGATCTAGGCTATCAAGATGCCCTTAAACGCAGGGAAGAGATATTGCAGTTCTTGGAGCAAGGTGGCGCATCTACGTGCGACGATCTGTCGCAATGAGTCGCCTCGAACAAACAGTCCCCAAGCCGTTGACCTTCGCTTTGCTGAAAGTGCTGGCTGACGGTGATTTCCATTCCGGTGAGGAGATGGCGCGCAGTGTGGGGTTGACGCGCACCAGCGTGCATAACGCCTTGCAGGACGTCGCTCGATTCGGATTGAAGTTGCACAGCGTGCGCGGACGCGGTTACCAATTGGCACAACCTCTCCATTGGTTGGATGTGGATAGGATTGTTAGCTATCTGGGTGTGGCGCGCGAGCATGTGAGTGTAATGGTCGCGGATCATGCGGGATCCAGCAACGCGGTGTTGTTGGAGCGTGCGCGCCAAGGTGATTCTAGCGGTAGCGTGTTGGCAGTGGAGTGGCAGAGTGCGGGGAGAGGTCGCTTGGGGCGGCAATGGCATTCCGGCTTGGGCGATGCGCTGACGTTCTCGCTGTTGTGGCGCTTCGAGAAGGGATTGGCTGCGTTGTCTGGTTTGAGTTTGGCAGTGGGTGTCGCCATGGTGCGCGCATTGCGCGAGCTGGGGGTGAGCGAGGCTGGGTTGAAGTGGCCCAACGATGTGTTACTACCTGAAGGTAAGTTGGCGGGGGTCTTGTTGGAGGCGCAAGGCGATATGCTGGGGCCGAGCGCGGTGGTGATCGGGGTCGGGATGAATCTATCTCTTCCTGATGCGGCACGTAAACAGATCGATCAAGCGGTGAGCGACCTTGCATCTCATGGCATACCTTTGCAGGAGCGTGATCGGGTGCTCGCCATCCTGTTAAAACATATGGTGGCGGTGTTGCAAGCGTTCGCACTAAACGGATTTGTTGCGTTACGCGCAGAGTGGGAGAGCTACCATCGTTTGCAACAATGCGCCGCTGTCGTGCACATGCCGGATGGTTCGCATGTCGGGGGTGTCGTGCTGGGGGTGGATGATGAAGGTGCTTTGCGTATGCGTACGCAACGGGGTGAGCAGGTATTCCATGCAGGTGAGATCAGTTTGAGGAAAGCATGATGTTATTGCTCGATATTGGGAATTCGCGGATCAAGTGGGCATTGGTGGAGGCAGGTCGGCAATCCCAAATGGGTGCGCTCGACCATTCTGCGACGGCATCCTTGCAACAAGTGTTCGCGCGCATGTCAGCGCCGTCTCGTATCTTGGTCTCCAATGTGGCAGGTGAAGATGTCGCTATGCGGGTGCGCGAGTTGTGTGCGACATCTGGGTGCCCTGTGGAAATTGTGCAGGCGAAGTCTGAGCAGTGTGGAGTGCGCAATGGATATACCCAGCCGCACCGTTTGGGGAGCGACCGCTGGGCGGCGTTGATCGCGGCTTGGCATGATGTGCAGTGCGCTTGCCTAGTGGTGAGCTGCGGTACGGCAACGACAGTGGATGCACTGTCTGCTAGAGGTGAGTTCTTGGGTGGACTGATCTTGCCCGGCGTGGATATGATGCGAGGCAGTCTCGCTACGGGGACGGCGCAGCTTGAGGCAAGAGAAGGTGCGTTGAAAGACTTCCCGCTGGATACCGCTGATGCGATCCATAGTGGGGTCGTCAGAGCGACGCTGGGCGCTATCGAGAGTCAGTTCTTATTGTTGCGTGCTAAAGAAACGGATGCACGCTGTGTCTTGAGCGGAGGTGCTGCCGCGAAAGTGATGCCGCATCTGTCCATACCGTTCGATCACGTTGATAATCTGGTCTTGCGTGGTTTGCAGATCATTGGGGAAAGTGAAGCATGACAAAGTGGATTTTGGGTTTATTGTTGTTGGCCAATATCGCGTTCTTCGCGGTGATGCAATGGGGCGGTGTTTTGACGCAGGATGTCGAGGCGGTTGCTGCACAAGCCCCGCTCAATGCGGACAAGATACGCTTGGTCAGTGATGCAGTTCCCGCTTCCTCTAACGTCTCTAGCAGTGCCGTTATTTCTTCCAACGCAGACCCCTTCGCGCCTGCGTCTATCCTTTCTTCTGAATTGGCTTCCGTACCCAAGGTGGCTAAGCAATGTATGGAATGGGGGGAATTCTCTGGACGGGGCTTGGCTGATGCGCAAGCTGGGTTGGCGACATTGAAGTTGGGTGAGAAGTTATCGCAACGCGTCGTCGAGCATGTGGGTGGATTCTGGGTTTTCATGCCGCCTTTGAAGAACTCCGCAGAGGTGCAGCGCAAGATCTCGCAACTGAAGAAACTGGGTATCGATGACTACTTCGTGGTGCAGGAAGAAGGCGCATGGCTGAATACGATCTCACTAGGCGTATTCAGGACAGAGGAGGCAGCGCAGAAATTCCATGAGAGCTTGCGCGAGAGGGGTGTTCGGAGCGCTAAGGTGGGTGAACGCATGAGCAAGCTCAAATTCACCGTGTTTGTCTTGAAGGATGCGGATGTCGCTACGACTGAGAAGATAAAGGCTTTACAAAAGGGATTTCCAGATACTGAACTTAAATCAGCGGACTGTAATTGACAGGATGGGGTGAAATCGGGAGAATGCCGCCCTCTTTTAAGGCATGTGCTCTTGGCCTTTCGGTTTCGGTGATATAGCTCAGTTGGTTAGAGCACAGCACTCATAATGCTGGGGTCGGTGGTTCAAGTCCACCTATCACCACCAAATAAAAACTCCAGCCGAAGCTGGAGTTTTTTTATTTCTAAGACAGAGCGGTAATCAGTTAGTAAACAGCTCTTTCAGCATCCACAAAGAAAAAACAACAGCTAGGATTGCCGTACCAATGGATGACAAATCAGCGATGAATGACATATTTTCTCCTCCACAGAGATTTAGGTTGAACATACCAACAAAAATTGCAGGGAGAATCGTAGCACATTTGCTAGGGCTGGAAAGCAGTGGGCAATAGAGTACCTGACCAAACGACTGGGGCGATGGTCTGTCGGGGGTAGGCGGGTAGTATGGAGCGCAGGGAGGTGATCGATTCCTGCGCCCTAAGGTTTGATCAGTCTTTGATTGTTTGAATCGTGATCCAGATTGCGAAGCCAACGGAGAAAATTGCTACGCCGATGGATGAAATGTCTGCGATGAAGGACATGCGGTTACTCCCTTGTGCTGGTTTATGATGGTTCTTGTAGGCGATAGCACTAATTGGATTAGTCGGCTAAGGCAGTACAAATTATATGAGTATATTTGTCGACTATTCACACATCTTTGCTAAGGCTTACAGATAAAAGGCCAATAATTTCCGATGGGTTGTTGCCACTGATTTGCAAAGGTAGAACGTGCAGAAGAAGCTCTATATAAAGACTTATGGTTGCCAGATGAACGAGTACGACTCGGACAAGATGGCGGACGTGATGCAGGCTTGCGGAGACATGGTGCAGGTGGATAGTCCGGAGGGCGCCGACATCATCTTGTTCAATACCTGTTCGATCCGTGAGAAAGCTGAAGATAAGGTGTTCTCTGACCTTGGGCGCGCACGCGAGATGAAGTTGATGAACCCGGGGTTGTTGATCGGTGTCGGCGGTTGTGTCGCCAGCCAAGAAGGCGCAGCCATCCTCAAGCGCGCACCTTATGTGGACGTGGTGTTCGGTCCGCAGACTTTGCACCGTTTGCCACACCTCCTCGAGGACAGACTTGCTAGTGGCCGCGCTCAGGTGGATATCAGTTTTCCTGAGATCGAGAAATTCGATCATCTGCCCGCTACACAAACCACACATGGCGCAGCATTCGTCTCCATCATGGAAGGATGCAGTAAATATTGCACGTTCTGCGTCGTGCCTTACACGCGGGGCGAGGAGATATCACGTCCTTTTGCAGATGTGTTACGTGAAGTAGAGAAGTTGACTGCGCAAGGTGTGAGCGAGATCACTTTGATCGGGCAGAACGTGAATGCCTATCAGGGGGCCACACCTGATGGTGATACAGTGGATTTTGCCTACCTGGTGCAAGCTGTCGCCGCGATGCCCAGTGTGCAGCGCTTACGTTTTACGACGTCGCACCCGCGTGAGATGACGCAGCGCTTGATCGATCTCTACGCTACGACGCCTAAGCTGGCGAGTCATCTACACCTGCCTGTGCAGTCGGGTTCGGATCGTATCTTGGCAGCGATGAAGCGCGGTTACACGGCACTGGAATACAAATCGGTGGTGCGTAGATTGAGGGCGGTGCGGCCTGACATCTCTATCACGTCTGATTTCATCATCGGTTTTCCGGGTGAGACGGAAGCGGATTTTGAAGCGACGATGAAGTTGATTGATGAGGTCGGCTTCGATGCCAGCTTCAGCTTCCTGTTTAGTCCGCGCCCCGGCACGCCCGCAGCCGAGATGCAAGATGACACGCCCTATGAGACCAAGATGGCGCGCTTGCATCGTTTGCAAGAGCGTCTCGCGGTGCTAGGCCAACAGGTCAGCGACAGCATGGCCGGTACGGTGCAACGTGTGCTGGTAGAGAATATCTCACGTAAGAGCGAGTTGGAATTAGCCGGACGTACCGAGAACAACCGAGTGGTTAATTTTGCGGGCTCGCCGGGGATGTTGGGGCGTTATGTGGATGTGCGCATCGCTTCGGGTACTTTGCATACCTTACGTGGAGAATTGGTGTTGTCATGAAAGTCGAAAACAAACTCTCTCTGTCGGTACAGTTCGCGAGCAATGCGAAGAAACTGCCGACTCGCCAACAATTCCGCCGTTGGGTGAAAGTGGCATTGCAGCAAGATGTGCAGATGGTGTTGCGCATCGTGGATGACATCGAAGGCCGTGCATTGAACCAAAGTTATCGCGGCAAAGACTACGCGACCAATGTGCTGACCTTTGTTTACGACGATAGCGAGCCACTGTATGGCGATGTGGTGATCTGCGCACCTGTGGTGGAACGCGAAGCCAAGGAGCAGGGTAAGGAATTGCTCGCACACTTCGCACATCTGACCATCCACGCGGCGTTACATCTGCAAGGTTATGATCATGAAAATAAGCGTGACGCAGAGGCGATGGAAGCGCTTGAGACTGCGTTGATGCTCAAATTACGGTATCCTGCGCCCTATCTAGTTAGTTGAAGTTGAGTGATGGACGGTTCAGAAAGTAGTAACAAACCCAGCCTGCTGGAACGGCTCTCCAATCTGTTGTTGCGTGAGCCGGAAGACCGCGAGCAGTTGGTCACCCTGTTACATAGCGCCTACGAGCGCAACCTGCTGGATGCCGACGCCCTCTCCATGATGGAAGGCGTCATCCAGGTCTCCGAGCGCCAAGTGCGCGAGATCATGATCCCCCGCGCCCAGATGGATGTCATCGACATCAGTCAGCCACCGGAAGAATTCATCCCCTACGTCATCGAGGCCGCGCACTCCCGCTTCCCTGTTACGGATGGCGATAAAGACAACATCATCGGTATCTTGTTGGCGAAAGACTTGCTGCGTTACTACGCGGGTGAGGAGTTCGACGTGCGCGATATGCTGCGCCCAGCGGTATTCGTTCCCGAATCAAAACGTCTCAATGTGTTGCTGCGCGACTTCCGCAGCAATCGCAATCACATCGCGCTGGTGGTAGATGAGTACGGCGGCGTGAGTGGTATGGTCACCATCGAAGACGTGTTGGAGCAGATCGTCGGCGACATCGCGGATGAGTATGACTTCGATGAAGATGAGGACAACATCATCCGTCAGGACGATGCGCATTGGCGCGTGAAAGCCGATACCGAGATCGAAGATTTCAATGAGTCATTGGGGACGGACTTCAGTGATGAGGATTGCGACACCATCGGTGGTTTGGTGCTCAAGTCGGCCGGCCAACTGCCTAAACGCAATGACCGTGTCCAGATCGGTGAGTGGCAGTTCACCGTGCTGCGCGCGGACAGTCGTAGGTTGCATTCCTTGCTGGTGGAGCGTCTGCTTATCGAGGCGGACAAGCAGGAGTGATTTCTAGCAGTGCCCTTTAGAACGACTCGTCTTCGCGTAAGTAGCGCCATTGTCCTTGTGGCAACTCACCTAGTCGTACTTTGCCGATGCGCACCCGCTTCAGTGCGGTGACGCGTAATCCCACCATCTCACACATGCGGCGTATCTGACGCTTCTTGCCTTCGACGAGGATGAAGCGCAGTTGGTCGTCATTCATCCAGCTCACTTTGGCAGGCTTTAGTTTTTTGCCATCCAACGACAAACCGTGATTCAACATCGCCAAGCCGTTGTTCTCTAACTTGCCTTGCACGCGCACCAGATATTCTTTTTCGATGGGCGAGTCTTCGCCGATCAGTTGCTTTGCGACACGACCATCTTGCGTGAGCA
>JAVBYP010000187.1 GCA_030823965.1 Sideroxydans sp. | reverse complement strand
CGAAGGACATATCGAGTTGGTGCGTATGGCGAAACAGCGCGGTAGCTGTGTCGTGGTGAGTATCTTCGTCAATCCTTTGCAGTTCGGTCCCAATGAGGACTTCGATAAATATCCGCGTACGCTGGAGGCGGACTGCGCCAAGTTGCATGGCTTGGCTGATGTGGTCTTTGCACCTGCTGTCGATGACATGTATCCAGAGCAGCAGACGATCTATGTCGAGCCGCCCCCCATCGCCAACGAGTTGTGCGGCGCGTTCCGCCCCGGTCATTTCCGTGGCATGGCGACCGTGGTGCTCAAACTTTTCAACTTGGTGCAGCCGCAGATCGCCATCTTCGGTAAAAAGGACTACCAGCAACTTGCCATCATTCGGCAGATGGTCACTCAATTCAATCTACCGATCGAGATCGTGGGCGCGGAGACATCTCGCGCCGCTGATGGGTTGGCCTTGAGTTCACGAAACCAATATCTTTCACCAGAAGAGCGAACCGATGCCGTTCAAATGCATCGAACGCTGACCGAAGTGGCGAACGAGCTGAAAACAGGGGCGAAAGACCTTGCTGCGATTGAGTTGAAAGCCAGCCAAACCCTTGCCAATCGTGGATGGCAAGTGGAATATGTAGCCATCCGCAGCCAGAACGGCTTGCTTCAGCCTATCGCGACAGAGCAGAAACTGGTGGTGGTCGCGGCGGCAAGGCTCGGCAAGACGCGGTTGATCGATAACCTTGAGGTTTGTCTTTAGGGCGTCGTTGTTTATAATGCGCGCCCCTAGCGGATAGGGAAGGAGAGGTGACTATGCAACGAACCATGCTACAAGCGAAATTGCACCGTGTGCGCGTGACGCAGTCTGAACTGCATTACGAGGGTTCCTGCGCCATCGACGACGACCTGCTGGAAGCCTCCGGTATTAAGGAATACCAACAGATCGACATCTACAACGTCACCAACGGTGAGCGTTTCACCACCTACGCTATCCGCGCCCAACGCGGCTCACGCACCATCTCTGTGAATGGTGCAGCAGCTCACAAGGCTGGTCCTGGAGACATCCTTATCATCGCTGCTTATTCCGGCTACTCCGAGCTGGAATTGCAGAAATATCACCCATCCCTCGTCTATGTGGACGAACACAATCGCATCATCGCGCATCGCGAGCGCATCCCTGTCCAAGCGGCATAATTCACACGCCTAAGCAGATGGGTGCTTAGGAATCACAGGGTCGCTTAAAAACTATGGATAAAACAGTAAAGATCAGCGCCTACAGTGCTCCAGCCAAAGGCGAAGCCCTGCAAGCGAACGTCGTGAAGGATAAGTTCGCTGCCCTTGAGCTAGAGCAAAAACAAGCTCAGCTTGATGAGGAGCGGAACAAATCACTCGAGTTGTTGAAGAACGTCGTGCAACTGCGCGAAAGCCTCAAACAAGAACAAGCTAGATCGGCTGAGCAAGCGGCCAAAGTAGTCCAACTCGAAGATAAGCTGAGCAAGCTGGCTGCATTGGAAGAGAGTCAAATCGCCAAACGCAATGCACAGATCGAAGAAGAAAAGAAATATTCGCTCGAATTATTGCGCAATATCGAAGAGCTAAAAGAGAAACTGAAACAAGAAAAATCCAGGTCATCTGAGATCGCGGACAGCGGTGTTCAGCTCGAAGCAAAGTTACAAGAGATCGCGGCGCTGGAGGCCAAATTGAAAGACCTCTCTGGTGTCTTCGGTAAGATCGTTAGTATCGCCGAGGCAGGAAAGGTGGTTGCTGAGAAGTGAAGTGACGCTGTAGTTATCAGAAAGCACAAAGCCCGCAACAGCGGGCTTTGTGCTTTGTGGGGATCAGCGCGCTGCTCTGCGCGCAGCTAATATCTTGCACAGATGCTCATCGTTCGGGAACAGCGTGCAGTGCGCCACATCATCCAACAGATGCTGTATCTCTTCCAAAGTGAAATTTGCCATCAGTCGATTAGCGATCTCTGGCTCGACAGGCAGCATGCGCGACTGACCATCGGGCAGGTTGAAGCGGAATCCAGCGAGCCGATTCAGACTCCCGTCTTCCTTGCTGATCGCTTCCTGCTCCTTTTCCAGCGTGTCATAAAAGGCTTCGATCTCGTCCGATGCTTCGTCGGTGATGTCCTCGGAAACCTCTACCACCATCCCCATAGGATCATCGATCGCGGTGCAAGGCACACCGCGTTGTTCGGCGTAGGTCACGAATCTATCGCGTAACGTCGCGTCAAAGAATATGTACTCGATCATGGTGTTCAAAGAAGATGATTGGAGGCCGAGCATCCTGCCTTGTGATGCTTTCGAAAGCAATCACCCGAAAGGAGTGATATCGACAACGCTCGCTTCATGGCGAAGCGCGGAGCGATTCAGATCGGGCAACTTTCCATCCCGCGCAACCACTCCAGATATTCTTCCACACGTTCGCGCAATCTTTCCGGTTGGCTCACGATGTCATGCGACAAAGTGAACAGCGGATAAGCGCGCCAATCGAAGGGATGATACTTCTCCACCATGCGCAAGGTATGCACACCCTCACCGGAGATGTCGCCAAAGTCGCCCCGCACCAGCTTGCAGCCTAACTCGTGGTGATGTGAATCCGCACTGGTCGCCGTCGTCATTAGATCGCCCAGCCCTGCGTAGCTGTAGGGCGTGTGAGCCTGCCCGCCGAACGATTGCACGATACCACTCAACTCTGCCATGGTAGTCACCAGCAGATGTCCTCGCATGTTGTCACCCAGCTTCAACTCATCGGCCACGCCGAACAAGATCGCATACACGTTCTTTAAGATCACCGACCAACTACGTCCATGCATATCACTTGCCTGCTGACATACCAAGGTGCTGCCACGGAACAAGCTGTGTATCACCTCGAAATCTGCCGCATCTGACAACACTGCATCGGAGAAAGCGTGGCGGCCTGCACGTATCTCTTCAGAGATCATCGGTCCGTAGATCACGCCATAGTGATGTTCTCCTAACACGCGCTCGAAGACTTGCGCGGCTGTGCGACCCGATTCGTCCAATCCCTTGGCGATGGAAAGACACACGCTCTCTTTAGGTAGATATGGAGCGATGCGGGTAGCGATCTCAAAGTGCGGATTCACAGGCAGGCAGAACAGAACCACCTGCGCCTCCGCGACTTCCTTCTCCAATGTGGCATGGCTACCTTTCACTACCGTGCCGATGTTCCAGATGCGCACATCGTGTCGCGCCGCCAACAGATACTCCATGGCGTGCCCCATCTCGCCATAGCCTAGGATCAATACACGCAGTCTCATCTTGTAGCCCTATCTCAGTACGTCTGCCAGGAACACCTGCAACTGTGCCCATGAATCCTTATCGGCTTCCGCGTCGTAGGCCAATGGCAGGTTGAACTTCTTCTCGTACTCATCCGCATCTGGATTGGTGAAGCTGTGCATCACGCCGGGGTACACCACCGTCTTGTAGTTCACGCCCGCTTTTTCCATCTCTTGTTTGAACCCTTCCACTTGAGCAGCGGGGATCATCTTGTCGTCCGCCCCAGTGAAGGAGCGCACTTGCGCTTTCACCTTGCCAACTTCTGCGGGCGTATCCGTACCTAGCCCACCGTGGAAGCTCGCTACACCTTTCAAATCCTCGCCTTCGCGTGCCATGTTCAGCACCACCGAACCGCCGAAGCAATAACCCACTGCAGCCAGCTTGTGCGCATCCACACGCTTGTCTTTTCGCAACACCTTCATCGCCGCTTCGAAGCGTGCTTTCGTCATCGGCTTGTTCTTCGATACCTCGCCTGCGAACTTACCTGCATCAGCGGGATGCAGCGCTTGTTTACCATCGCCGTACATATCTACGGCTAGTGCAACATAGCCCAACTCCGCCAACATATTGGCGCGTTTGCGTGCGTAGTCATTGTGTCCCCACCATTCATGCACCACCAACACGGCAGGGCGTTTGCCCTTCACCGCATCGTCATAGGCGATGTAACCCTTCATCGTCGTACCATTTGCTGCATAGCTAACTTCTTTGCCTTGCACGGCAGCGAAAGCGGGAACAGAAAGGCAGAGCAGAGCGAGAGAGAGAAGCAGGTTTTTCATGGGAACCTCCGTCGTGATGGTTGTGGTTTGGCGGACACATGTTAATCCGAGCGGCAGAATCTGGCGCGGCAGAATTGAGAAGCCCGCATGCGCGGGCTTCGTTTGATACTAGGGCGATGACATCTTAGGACTCATCTGCATATCTTGCGGCAGGTCGGCGTCACATTCGCACATTCGACGCGTGCGGATCGATCTTTTTCACGACCTGCAAGATCGCCATTCCCGCGATCTCGTCTGGATCGTATCTCACCGTGATTTCATGCGGATGCGGCTTATGTTCGAACTCGGCACATTCCACACCGACACGCCCCAACAGCTTTCTTTCCAGATCCTTTCTCACCTGAGGGTCCAATTCGGGTTGCACATGGATCAACATGTCTGCTGTACTCATGATCATCTCCTTCACAAGAATGAACGAACGGCGGAGCTGATTTAGCCCCATCCGGTGAAATCATCCTACGCTTCTGATTTGACGATAAAAATGGGTATGAGCAATAGGGTTGTTAGCGCGAATGACTGTGAACAGAACACGATCAACTACCACTCACGCGAAACCACCCCGCGATGCTGCGGCGCGTGGCATGCGAGAGTAAGACCTCGTGCGGAAATGATTCGCTCAAGAAGATGATCATCGTGCCGAAGGTCGGGCTCACCGTGGTGACGACGGACTTGCCAGTGGATTCGAACACCACCAACTCGCCGCCATCGCGCGTATGCCAATCTTCGTTCAGATACAGCACCGTGGTGAGGATGCGATTCTTCTGGCCTTGCAACACATCGGAATGTTTCGCGTAACCATCACCCTTGCCGTAGATCGCGTAATGGCTCTCGTAATCGAACAAGCCCAAGAACAGCGACTCGTTCAAACCCAAGCGCAGCTTTTCCATACATGCGAGATACGCTTGGTCGGTGACGTTGGCCTCATCCAGCCAATCGATCACATCGCCGCGAATCGTACTAAGTTGTTTGCCTGTACCACGCCCTACTTGAGCAGCATGAAAGCGAGAGGAGTCGTCATCGTGGCAACGCCTGAATAAATCGGCTAACAGTTCAGCGACCAGCGGTTTAGCCAGAACGATGTAGCCGGAATGTTCCAGCTGATAGGAGATCTTTGCGATATCCATAAGCGCCGGAGTCTAGCAGTTATGGAGTGGGGGACTGCTGTTACTTAGGTATGCGTATCAGACCACCCAAGCCTCATCGTGATACACCACCGCATCACCCAGCGTGACGCTCTCGGTGATGGCGAACACATCCACGTGATATCGCGCATCCGCACGTCTAATCTGTGGCTTGGCGTAGCTGCCGTGTTTCATGCCGAGAGACAAGTGGATACCGCACATGCGCTCATACGTGCCGATGTCGCTCACCAACACATCGCGGGTGAACGTGCGATTCAGCCCGAAGCCCACCTCGCGCAACCAAATCTCTCCTTCGTCATTTCGTATCTGCGACAACACCAGATCGAACTCAGGCGTAGAGTCGATGGCTTCAACCACACGACCTTTGCTGATGACCAGCGTGATGGGATGCTCCGGTTTGTTCACTCTGAATTGGGTGTCGCCGAACACATAGATACGCACACGGCCATTCACCGCTTCTAGGTCGAGCGATTCTGTGAACACCTCACCGATGGGGAATTGCCCACCCACGTTGTTCATCTCGCGGTAATCGCCGATGTTTAACTTCGCCGGTTCGAATCCCGCCGCAAAAATCAACTGCTCGCCGCCGCTGTCGATCACGCCCGTCGCCGCGCGGTCGATATACGTCTTCAAACCAAGGCCCACGCGGCGCACATAGTTGGGGTCATAGGCCAGCGAATCGATGTAGAGCAACGCCTCGTCACCCGGCATGCGGCTCAGGTGGGGATGTTCGATCACCTTGAGTTCGCGCTTGAACAACTCCACGCGCAAACGGAACGCATCCAACCTGAAACTACTCGATTGGATCAGCACCACCAGATCAGACGGTGCCAATCGTTCGAATGCCGCGCGCACGAAGTCAGGCGTGACGGCATCGAAGTCGATGAACGTCGCCTCAGGCAAACAACGCCGATAAGCCGCCGCCAGTGCCAGCGACAAAGCACACTGACCATCCCACACCACCAGCGCCGCATGCGTCGCATCATGCTCAAAAGCGATCGTCAAAATATCGCGCACGTTTTTTTCAGCGATGGCTATCGCTGAATCGGGAAGTGGTGTGAAGGAGGGTGAAGTATTCATGTTTGAAATCAGTAATATTTTGAGCGGGGTGTGCGAGTCGGAAATCACCTCGCACGCCAAATGGTATCGGCATGTTACTACAGGGTGTCGCGGTAAAAGCATGACCCACTACTGCATGTGAATCCTCGCTTCATCGGTACCAATCCGGATTGACGCGCAGAATTTGTGCAGATTACACTTTGGATACCAGAGACTTTTGAGGACGATATATGCGTCGTTTTGCATTGCATTTCCTGATTCTATTCACCCCGCTTGCAGT